>JALHUQ010000418.1 GCA_022866645.1 Woeseiaceae bacterium
ATGCACTGGATCACTGTTTCCTTGAGAAGTTCTGGGAGGGTCCTGCTGCTCGCGGTGTTACCACGGCAAGAAGATTCGACAAAGTACCAAAAAATGTTGTGTACCCGGGATCGTGTTTGGAATGCTCGCGTTATTCTTGGGCATTAGAGGAATTGAGTGAATGGGCGCAGTTTTCGGAGTAGTCGGTGACGGCGATCTGACAGCAGTTCGAGAGATGGGGCGCAGAATGGCGCATCGGGGATCCAATAGTTACGCATGGAATCCTTGTCCGGGTGTGTATCTTGGTGAAAACCGTTCGGTGTCTAATTCGATCGGTGCATCTGACAATTTGGCACTGGATGAGCGCATCTATCGATTAGACAGTTCGAACGATGCAGATATTTCACTGCGGAATGTCTTCGCGCGCATCTTTAATACTGGAAACTTGGCGGAGCTAGATCGGATTCGAGGACCGTTTTCGGCAGCCTATTGGAACGATCGGACGCGTCAATTGGTACTGGCCGTGGATCAACTAGGTCTCAAGAGTTTGTACTATTGTCAGCTGCAGGGTCGAGTGGCGTTTGCCAGTGAGTACAAGGCCTTTTTCGCACTACCGGATTTCCGACCACAGATTGATCCGACCGCTATTCAATATCATCAAGCCACGCGGACAGCGATGCCGTCGCGGCCGTCGCTGCAAAATGTGAAAATGCTGCGTTCAGGTTCGATCGTTTCGATCAAGGACGGGAAAGCCAATGTTGAGCAATATTGGCAGCCCGAAGTAAACGAAACGAACAAATCAATAGAAGAGTGGTCAGGTCTCGTAAAGAAACAAACGATTGATACTCTCGCCGAGCAAATTCATTCCCATAAACGGGTAGGTATTTCGCTCAGCGGCGGCATCGATTCAGCGATAGTTGCAGCTTCGGCTTGTCTGTTCAAGACGTCAAATGACGTGACTGCATACTCGGTTGGTTTGGCGGAATCGGATCCGGAAATAGTCGGTGCCCGTCAGGTAGCAGACCATTTGGGGATAGACCACAAGGTTACCATTTTTGAATCAGGCGATATCAAGAAGTATCTGCCTGAGGCAGTTTGGCTTTCCGAGGATTGCACGGCCCGTGAGGAGGCCTTATTGACTCTGAAACTGTATCAGTTTGTAGCGGGCAGTGAGACGCTGCTACTAAACGGCTACGGTGCTGACTCGATATTCGGTGGTATGCCGCGGCACAAGATTATTGCGTGGGCGCAGCGATGGCCCTTGTTTCGACATTCGTTATTAGAACTTTATCAGCTGACACAAACCGGCAGGATTCCTACCAGCGGTCTTGGTAAAGCTTTAGGCCAAATAGTATATCGTGGGTCCAATTACGCACCACCCCGGGTTGCAGGTGCCTCTGGGCCGACGGTCGTAACTAATCCCCATGACCTAAACCAACATCTCGCTGATTCGGCCTCGGTAAGATCCAGTTGGCTGTATATCGAGCCGATGGCGGAGCAGAGTGACCTCGACGTTCGGTCGCCGTTTGACCATATGGATGGTATCGATCTGGCCTTGTCAATCCCGGTGCAACACAAAGTGGGCTTGCGCAAGCAGAAAATTGTTTTGCGTAAGGCTTTTGCTGATCTGTTGCCAGACGCTGTAATGAAGCGCCCGAAGACTATCCAGAGGTTGCAGCACGACCTGATGCTGAGCAGTGCGCTGGACGAAATGGTGTCGGAAACGGCCAACTTTTCTCATATTCGCGAACGACGCCTTGTCGATTCCGACTATCTCGAACGAGTAAGGGGGCGGAAGGCACGGAGTGCATATCCGACTGATCAATTGTATCGTATCTGGACCTTAATCAGCCTGGAAATTTGGTTGCGCCAATTTGCTGACGGCGGCGGTAAATTCTGGACATTTGATTCCTGACTATGTACGGACCACCAAATTCCGGATACCCTAACTTGGGTAACTTTCCTTAATTTTTCGATGTCTTAAATCCGCGCGTCCAGTGCAGACATCGCGAGTCGATATACATTGCAATATGGTCAGACGCAGTTCGATCGGTTGACCGATCACTGCGACCTATTGGATACCGCGACGACAGCTACAGATTCAAAAACTTGACCACCACCAAAAATGAGAACCAAATCAAGAAAACAATCGGCGCCCGAGCCATACTCAGCAACTATGGATGGTTTACTTTTCGGCGTAGATCAATAGCTTCTGGTTATCGATTTCCATTGGTGCCGATGTTTTACGCCGTGGCGATCACCGAGGACATTTGTAGCATGGTCAGCACCAGGCCGCCGATTTACCGCTTTCGAATGGAGTTTCCTACAAGTGACCGCACTTTTGACAGTTCTCGGGTTAAAAGTTGTTCTCGACAGGCGGCCGTTGGTCTCGCTTGACAATGGAATTGAACGAACATTGCAGTCGTATCGTAAGGATGGTCAATGAATAGCTGGTGGTCAGAAAAAGGACGATGTCAAAGCGATTTGTGTCGTCTGAGGTTTAGTCTGATTGAACTGAGTCTATCGCCCGCCAATTCATGTTGCAGGAAGCTGCAAAGGCAACCGCATAACAACGCAGCGGGCCGGCTAACGGTGTTGAAAGCGTGAGCGCGATATTCGGTGTCCTGGGAGCTGCCTCAAAGGATGAGCTTGAATTGATGGCCGCTCGGCTTAGCCACAAGGGGAAATTCGCGTATATCTGGTCGCCGGACACGGATATATGGCTTGGCGAGATTCGAAATTCTCCGCGCCAGAGTTCGGAGCCAGAGAACACCGCATTCTCCGGGCAACTCTATATCAATTGGGGCGAAATTCCCGAGGCGGCGGACTACGATGCGCTGGATCGCGATCTGCACCAACGCCGATTTGTGACGGATGCATTACATCGGGATGGCATCCACTATGCTGATTCACTGGACGGTTATTTCGGCGTAGCAAGTTGGGATTCCGTGAAGCGACAACTACTGCTGGGCACTGACCGGGTCAACTACGAGAATATCTATTACACGCGAACCTCGGAGCGCTTCGTCTTTGCCAGTGAGTACAAGGCGATGTTGGCCCTTGAGGATGTTGATGCGCGACCGGACCCGGACGTACTCCAGTACAGCATTGCCTCATTCCTGCCGAACTATGACAGCACTCTGTGCGGGGGAATCAGCCGGGTGCATTACGGACATACTTTGATGGTTTCTCGGGATGGTGAGCAACAGCATCAATTCTTCAGACCCGAGTGCCGGCCAGAGCCCGGCAATATGTCCCAATTCGCGGAAGGACTGCGAAACGTATTGTTGACTGAGCTCACTCAATTGCTCGGCCACCATGAAAGGATCGCAATAACGCTAAGTGGCGGGCTCGATTCGGCTGGTTTGCTGGGTATGATGCGTCACCTGTTTCCTGACAAAACTATCGCTAGCTATACGATCGGCACCGGAGACGGCGACCCGGAGATAATCGGTGCACGAGTCGGTGCAGCGTATTGCGGCACGGAACATCATGAGTATCAATTCCAGCCCGATTCGCTCATCGTCGATCTTCCGAAAATCATTTGGTTATCCGAGGAATTCGCGAGTCGTGAGGAGTCGATCCTGCAATACCAGCTGCAGAGTCTGATTCTTGGACAAGAGAAGGTTCTGACGGCGGGGCATGGCGCCGATATGGACTTCGGTGGTATGCCGAGACACCGGTTGGTCCGTCTGGCGGAAATACTGCCATTCGTTGGCAAAGGGTTAACCGAGCTGTATCAGCAAACACAAACCGGTCTCTTGCCGGAGACAGCCATCGGAAAAGTATTTAGCCATCTGGTTTATCGCGGTAAGAATGTCGAGCCGCCCAGGTTGTCTGGTTCCGCCGGGCCGCCGCGAATAAGGGAGCCGAGCGGGCTTGACGATATGTTGCTCCACACGGTCGGCGCATTTCATCCCCATCACTATCATTCTTCTATTTATTCACTGGAGCCGTTGGAAGTTGTCATGCCCTTTATGAGCAGCGCTGTTATTGACTATTCGACAAAGATCCCCACGCGCTTCAAAGTTGGATTGCTTCAACAAAAGGTTGTTCTGCGAAAAGCACTGGCTCCGTTCATACCGAAGGAAATCTACAATCGAGGTAAGGCAATACAGCGCGTTAAGCGCGACTCGGCATTGAGTGATGCGATAGATGTGTTGGCGAGCCAGTTACTGTCCAGTGAGGACGTCAAGAGCAGACAGCTCATTGATCCCTGCTACGTTAGCAAGGTTCGGCAGCGACCGAAAAGTGGCATCTATTCAGGTGATCAGCTTTCGCGACTATGGATGCTGATTAGCAGCGAATTGTGGTGTCGCACGTTCGTTGACAATCGTGGGGCACCGTATGGATTTTCAC
>JALHUQ010000059.1 GCA_022866645.1 Woeseiaceae bacterium
AATGGTAATGCCGGGCGATAACGTACAGATGGTTGTCGAATTGATTGCACCGATTGCAATGGAAGATGGTCTTCGCTTCGCGATTCGCGAAGGTGGTCGCACCGTCGGCGCCGGCGTAGTCGCGAAAATCATCGCGTAAAGAGTTAGGCCAGTAGCTCAATTGGCAGAGCGGCGGTCTCCAAAACCGCAGGTTGGGGGTTCGATTCCCTCCTGGCCTGCCACCGAGCCTTGGTCTTAGAAAGAAGTATGAGTGCACAAACAGAAACATCACAAAGTGGCGTGCTCGACACCGTCAAGCTGCTAATTGCAGTAGTGGCGCTGGTGGGCGGGCTTTATGCCTATTATTACTATGAGACTGATATCGCTCAGGCGATTCGCGTGCTCATGGTGCTTGGCGGAACGGTCGCTGGTATCGGCATCGCGATGACAAGTGCTCAGGGCCAAAGGCTCTGGCATTTCATTCAAGGCTCACGCGTTGAAATTCGCAAGGTCGTTTGGCCGACAAAGCAGGAAACGACACAAACAGCGATAGCCGTTTTTGTGTTTACGCTGGTAATGATGTTGTTCTTCTGGGTGCTCGACTCGGGTCTGCTTTGGCTTACCCAACGGTTGGTCGGCTAGCGCCAACTGACTTGAACCTGGAGGAATAACCGCAGTGGCATTACGCTGGTACATCGTGCACGCCTATTCGAACTTCGAGCATCGCGTCAAAAGCGCGCTTGAGGAACGTGTTGAGCGTATGGGACTGCAGGACAAGTTCGGTGACATCCTGGTTCCGACTGAGGAAGTGGTAGAAATGCGGGAAGGAAGCAAGCGGCGTAGCGAGCGCAAGTTCTTCCCCGGCTACGTTCTCGTGCAAATGGAGATGGACGACGAGACCTGGCATCTCGTCAAGGAAGTACCAAAGGTGCTCGGCTTTATTGGTGGATCCAGCGATCGACCAGCGCCAATTACAGAGAAAGAAGCGGATCGTATTTTGCAGCGCGTTCAGGAAGGCGTTGATAAGCCGCGGCCAAAAGTCCTGTTCGAGCCAGGCGAAGTTGTCCGGGTTACGGACGGACCGTTCAACGACTTCTCCGGAGTGGTTGAGAGCGTGAATTACGACAAAAACAGAATTCAGGTCGGCGTACAGATACTCGGGCGGTCTACCCCGGTGGAGCTGGACTTCGGTCAGGTTGAGAAAGCCTAGAAAAGTCAGGCAGGAGTGCTCTGCGGAGCGCGACCGCGTAAATTTAGATCAAATGTAGGGGTACGCCGAGCCGTCGGCCCCCGCAGGTTTTACAGTAACGAGGAGCTCGCAAGAGCGTTTGAACTCGAGAGGAAAAATTATGGCTAAGAAAGTTACCGGCTACATAAAGCTGCAAGTACCGGCGGGCCAGGCGAATCCGTCTCCCCCCGTTGGCCCCGCTCTCGGTCAGCACGGTGTCAATATCATGGAGTTCTGCAAAGCATTCAATGCGCAGACGCAGGGTACTGAAGCTGGCATGCCGATTCCGGTCGTCATTACGGTCTACAGTGATCGTAGTTTTACGTTTATTTCCAAGACTCCACCGGCTGCATACCTGTTGAAAAAGGCGGCTGGACTTAAAAGTGGATCCGGTACACCCAATTCGGTCAAGGTTGGCAAGGTCAATCGTGCGCAGCTCGAAGATATCGCCACGGCGAAGCTGTCTGACCTGACCGCTGCGGACATGGACGCCGCTGTGCGCACCATTGCCGGTACTGCTCGGAGCATGGGTATCGACGTAGAGGGAGTGAACTGATGGCGACTTTAAGCAAGAGGCAGAAAGCCGCTCGTGAAAAACTTGATTCACAAAAAGTTTACGAAATCAGCGACGCGCTTAGCCTTGTGAAAGAACTCGCAACCGCAAAGTTTGCGGAGAGCATTGACGTTTGCGTCAACCTTGGTGTTGATCCACGTAAGTCAGAGCAGGTTGTTCGCGGCTCGACAGTATTGCCGAATGGCACCGGAAAAACGGTTCGCGTCGCAGTATTCGCTCAGGGCGAAAACGCTGAAAAGGCGAAGGCCGCGGGCGCCGATATCGTCGGTTTCGATGACCTTGCCGAGGCGATCAAGGGCGGCGAGATGAATTTTGATGTCGTCATTGCGACACCAGATGCAATGCGCGTTGTCGGCCAACTCGGTCAGATCCTGGGTCCGCGTGGTCTGATGCCAAACCCAAAAGTTGGCACGGTTACGGCTGATGTCTCAACGGCTGTCAATAACGCGAAAGCCGGACAGGTTCGTTATCGCACTGACAAAGCCGGAATCATTCATTGCCCGATTGGTCGTTCGGACTTCGAAGTCGATGCGCTGAAAGAGAATCTTAATGCGCTGCTCGCCGATTTGAAGAAAGCAAAGCCTGCTTCGGCGAAGGGTGTGTATGTCAAGAAGATGACCGTCTCATCAACGATGGGACCGGGAATCGGTGTAGATCGTGCATCTGTTGACGCCTAAGTCGGCACAAGCGCGCAGCTAAAGAACATGCGAATGCACTTCCAAGTGCAGGAGCGTTAGTCGCAAGGACGCGGCGATCGTCAAAGACCGTAGGTGACCAATCTTCGATTGGTCTTAATAGACGCCTACGTAGATGGTGATACCTGAGTCAATTATTTGGCAACGGTTACCCATCCGACACGGGGATGGATGTCCCCAAATGGGGGGGTGAGGCAGGAATTCACCCGTATGTATAACCGTTAGCCAGGAGAAGTTTATGGCACTGAGACTCGAAGACAAGAAAGCTCTTGTCAAAGAGGTGAATGCGGTTGCAGGAGATTCTGTGACAGCCGTTGCGGCTGAATACAGAGGTCTTTCTGTCGGAGAGATGACGGAGTTGCGTAAAAAAGCACGCAGCGCCGGCGTGTACCTGCGTGTTATCAAAAACACGTTGGCGCGTCGCGCCGTCGCGGGAACCGATTTCGAGTGTATGCAAGACACACTCAAGGGCCCGATTCTTCTCGCATTCTCAAAAGAAGATCCAGGTGCTGCTGCCAGGGTTATCAAAGACTTTGCCAAGGAGCACAACGCTCTGCAGGCGGTCTCGCTATCGGCCGGTGGGCAATTAATGCCAGGGTCTGATCTCGCTAAAATGGCAGAACTGCCAACGCTGGATCAGGCACGCGCGATGATGCTCGGCGTGTTTATGGCGCCGATGAGCCAATTGGTACGCACTCTTGCAGAACCTGCAGCAATGCTGGCTCGGACACTGTCCGCGCGTGGCGAGCAGAAAGCTGCATAACAGTAAATTAAGTATTCCCTGACTCAGGGATTTCAAAATTAGAGGAAATGAAAATGGCATTATCAAACGCAGATCTGCTCAAAGAATTGAGCGCCAAGCCAATTATGGAAGTTGTTGAACTCGTCAAAATGCTCGAAGAAGAGTGGGGCGTTTCGGCTGCTGCCCCGGTTGCTGTTGCTGCCGGTCCAGCTGCAGACGCAGGTCCCGCTGCCGAAGAGCAAACGGAATTCAACGTTGTAATGACGAGCTTCGGCGCCAACAAGGTTGCTGTTATTAAAGCAGTCCGCGCGATCACCGGTCTTGGCCTCAAAGAAGCCAAGGACACCGTCGAAGGCGCTCCTTCCGTCATTAAGGAAGGCGCAAGCAAAACTGAAGCAGAAGACTTGAAAAAACAACTCGAAGAAGCCGGCGCAAGCGTAGAGCTCAAGTAGTTGTTGCATCGCGAGATGCATGACCTGTCGTTGTTAATTAACGATAGGGCGCAAGAAAAGTCGGGTGAGCAGCCAGTCGCATCGCGTCTGGCTGCTCGTTCGCGTCCGTAATTTAAGCTAATAGGCTAAAGAGGATTTCTCGAATGGCTTACTCATTCACTGAGAAAAAACGAATTCGCAAGAACTTTGGCAAACGCCCAACAATCTTGGACGTGCCGTATCTGCTATCAATTCAGGTTGATTCGTACAACAAGTTCCTGCAAACATCGAAAACGATCGAACAGCGTGAGGACAAGGGTCTGCACGCGGCTTTCCGATCGGTATTTCCGATCGTCAGCTACTCTGGCAACGCCGCACTTGAATACGTGAGCTATCGCCTGGGCGAACCTGTGTTTGACGTCAAAGAATGTCAGATGCGTGGTTTGACCTACGCGGCTCCGATCCGTGTGCTCGTGCGCCTGGTCATCTATGACAAGGATGCCAGTGGTACGCCGAAACCGGTCAAAGATATTCGCGAGCAAGAGGTGTACCTCGGCGAAATGCCGTTGATGACCGATCACGGTACGTTCGTCATAAACGGTACCGAACGCGTAATCGTTTCTCAGCTACATCGCTCTCCGGGTGTGTTCTTCGACCACGATAAAGGCAAGACGCATAGCTCCGGCAAGTTGCTGTTCTCGGCGCGTGTAATTCCTTACCGCGGCTCCTGGCTCGACTTCGAATTCGATCCGAAGGATTCTGTTTTCGCTCGAATCGATCGCCGCCGCAAACTGCCGGTAACCATCATTCTGCGTGCCTTGGGAATGACCAACGAAGAAATGCTCGACTTGTTCTTTGAGAATACGGAGTTTTATCTCTCAGAAAAAGAAATCAAGATGGGGCTCGTGGCTGAGCGCCTGCGCGGCGAGACCGCGTCATTCGACATCAA
>JALHUQ010000007.1 GCA_022866645.1 Woeseiaceae bacterium
ACCGGGGCCGATACCGGGACAGATGGGGATTGCCGTAACGAGTAACCAGACGGCAGGCCGCGGCCGCTTTGGCAAAAGATGGCAGTCGCCGCCAGGTTCCGGCCTGTGCCTGTCGGCGGCCTATACATTCTCATCGCAGCCGGACAACCTTCCGGCTCTAACATTGGCATTGGGACTCAGCGTCGTCTACGCGCTGGAAGAGGTCGGTGCGAGCAACGTGGAATTGAAGTGGCCTAATGATCTCGTGGCATTGGATGGGAAGCTGGGTGGCATTCTCACCGAAGTGCAAAACCAATCGGGCACCGCGGTAACCGTGGTCACCGGTGTTGGCCTAAACGTCGATTTGCCGAGCAAGCTCGATTTCGGGATGGAAACGGACTGGGCGCGACGTATCGTTGATTTGAAAAGTATTTGCGAAGCCGCACCCGACTACGAAAAAGTCGCCGGTAAAATTATTACCCATCTGCTACGGGCATTTGCCGACTTTGAGGTGTCAGGATTTGCGGGAATCGCCGAGCGTTGGTCCCGATACGATTGGTTGATGGGCCGGGAAATCACGATAGATACCGGGCAGACGCAGTTGTCCGGGTTGGGTGCTGGCGTTGCGGATGACGGAGCGCTGCTAGTCGACACGCAGGACTCGGGCATACGACGTGTCGTGTCCGGAACGATTGTCATCGCGGGCGCAAGGAAACAGAGTCAGTGAGTGCATTGCTGCTCGACGTCGGTAATTCGAGAGTGAAGTGGGGCGTTCTCGACGATGGCGAGATACGTCGAACAGGACACATCGCGCAGGAAGATATTCGTCAGCAGGGGCTCGCCGTACTGACGACCAAGCTGCCGCGTCGCGTTGATGTGGTCTATGCCAGCAATGTGGCAGGAGCAAGTTTTGCGACTCGCTTGTCCGGGGTCATTGGCATGCACTGTAACCTCGATGTCCATTTTGTGCGCAGCGAAAAACGCGGCTGGGGTATTACGAATAGTTATCGACAGCCAAGACGGCTGGGAGTGGATCGCTGGGTCGCAATGATCGGCGCCTGGGCGGAGTTGCAAACAACCTGCCTGATCGTTGATGCAGGAACCGCTGTAACGATTGATGCAATCGACGACGAGGGCATTCATCTTGGCGGGCAGATCATTCCGGGTCTGGAAGTCATGCTGAACTCATTGTCTTCTGCCACAAGCGACATTCCACTCATCAAGGCGTCGAGCAAACAGTCGCCTGGCGACCTGCGGATGTTTGGTCGAAATACGGCCGCAGCCGTTCGCGAAGGCGCCGAAAACGCCATCGCTGGCGCAGTCGAACGTGCGTTTCGAACACTGCGAGCCAACGCTCACGATCCCACAATCATCTTGACCGGCGGTGGTGCGTCGCGCATTCTTGGATCGCTCGAACAGGCTGCGCTGCACCGTCCGAATCTGGTTCTGCATGGGCTTGCACATATGTTGGAAAATGCTCAATGAAGAATATTCTGCTGATCCTGCTGCTCGCCAACATTCTCTATTTCATTTGGGGCCTTTCTGTCGAAGAAGAGTCGCATCCCGGTGTTGCCATCGTTAGCGAATCTGATCTTGGTCCGCCACTCGACGTCACGGTCGGAAGAGACGGTGATTCGGTCGCCAGCGTGGGTGCCGTGTTGGGGTCGGGCGAGGCATCGGCATTGGAGGCCGTTGTTGGTCGCGCCTGCGTGTCCATCGGTCCGTTTCGGGAAAGTGCAGATGCGGACTCTGCGGTACTTGAATATTCAAACGAAGGAATGAAGGCTGTGCTCCGCGCGATGAAAGGGCAGATATTCGTCGGCCACTGGGTGCAGATACGCGACGTTGCCGATGAAGCGGCAGCCAAAAAAATTCTTGAGCAATTGAAGGCGGGTGGACTGGGCGATGCCTACCTGGTGCGTACCGACGACGAAGGACTGAAGATATCGCTGGGACTGTTCGGCGATATCGAGCGTGCGGAGAAAATTGAGTTGCAGGCGAGGTCCCTCGATCTTCCAGCCGAAATATCGCCGCGAACCCGGGATGGCGACGTGTTCTTTGTGGATATTGGCCTGCCGCCCGGCAGAGGCGCGGGAGCGATCATGGAGAAATACGGGGAAGACCGGGTCCTGCTCCGCGAAAAGGCGACCTGTCCACAATAGTGGGCAAAACCCTTGTCAGAGGGGTCTGAAACCGGAATAATCCCGCTCCCTTGCAAGTTCGGGGGCCAAAGCCGGTATAGCTCAGTCGGTAGAGCAACTGATTTGTAATCAGTAGGTCCCGGGTTCGACTCCTGGTGCCGGCACCATGCAATCAACGACTTAGCGCCCCCAACGTGGGGCGCTTTTTCGTTGTGTAGACATTCGAGCGTTGTGGCGCGAAGCTGTCGGGCTACTTGAATACGTTCTGTTTATGCAGGGCGCGTGCATAAAGGAACAACGCCAGCGTAGCAAGAAGCACCCAAACCGCCTGACGTCTTCTGAACAGCATCAATAGTCACCGGCTTCTTACCAAAATCTGGAGCGGGCGAAGGGAATCGAACCCTCGTCTCTTGCTTGGGAAGCAAGGGTAATACCATTATACGACGCCCGCATTGAGGCGCTATTCTAGCCGATTTCGAGGGCCTCGGGCATCCATGCATTGACGTTCTGATAAGCTGCTATCGAACTATGAACAAAGACACCGCACGAAAAATTGCCGATGCCCTGACCTGGTCACGGATATGGAGTGCCGTACCGATAACACTGCTGGCCTGGTACGAGCTCAAATGGTGGGTGTTTGCTCTCTATGTTGCCGCAGTGCTTACCGATCTTCTCGATGGCATGTTTGCACGCCGCGCGTCGCCGCCAGCGAAGGACATCGATTTTGACGGCCTGGCAGATCTGCTACTCAGCGTCATGACGCTGCTCTGGCTGTGGTTGCTCGTTCCCGGGTTCTTCCCGAAGTATTGGTTTCCCTATCTGCCGGTGCTGGTAGTTCTCGAACTGTACATGTCTTTAGTGCGCATTCGCTGTCCAGATCTCGCCATCCCCCACTTTCAATTTGGTCGCTTTGCCATGGCTCTGTTCTTCATCCTGCTGCCGGTCCTGATTGTCTGGAATGACGTACCCTGGTTTGTCCACCTGGTGTTCATCGTCGGCACAGCCGGTAAGGTTCAGCTTACCTGGGCGATTGTTCGCCTCGTCGGGCGCGAGCCGGCCAGCGAACCGAATACTTGAGGCGCTTACTTCTCGAAAAATGCAGGGCGAATGTCGATGAGGATGCTTAAGATATGAACGCGATCATGCTGACTGCATTAGCCATGATGGCGTTTGCCGCCAACTCGGTGTTGTGCCGGTTGGCGTTGGGCGCAGGATTGATCGATGCGGCATCATTTTTATCTTGTCTCGCCAGGCGTAACGGCACCCGATACCGTCGGCGCGATGTTAATGACCGTCGCTGGAATCTCGTGGGGCGTTTACTCGCTACTGGGCAGAGGCGTCGCCGATCCGTTGGCGGCCATAGCGAACAATTTCATATTCTGTGTGCCTTTGGTCGTTGCTGTGAATTTGGTCTTTCCTGGCGATAACCATCTGACCTTCGGTGGAGTTGTGTTTTTGGCAGAGGAAGTGACACCCAGGCTCCTGGCCGCATCGTTTGCGACGCTCGGCGGTGTCTGGCTGGTTCTCGCTCAGAGGGCGAAATCCGCCCGCTCGCCGCATGACGTTTTTGGCGACGTGTAGCACAGTAAATAGCAT
>JALHUQ010000419.1 GCA_022866645.1 Woeseiaceae bacterium
ACGATGCCGAAGCGCGCATTAGGGACATCGAATATTTTTCGGTCAATCGGATTGGCCGCTGCAAAGGCGAGCGTCGCCGCTTTCTTCGCTTCAAGCCTTTCTTCGATTTGCGGCCCGGGAAAGTCCGGCCACCGGTAGTGCAGACCACCGGCGGGCGCTGCGAAGTTTTCGGGGATGACGAAGTTCGGATAGGGCGGAAGTTCAACCGACATCGCCGACTCGACGGTTTCCGAGATCGCCTTGAAGCCCACCCACATTCCGGAGAAACGCGAGAGCGCAAGGCCGTAAAGTCCAAACGTCAGGTATTCGGCGACGCTGGATGGATTCAGGTTGGGCATCATGAATGTCATGAACGCGACGTCGGACTGATGCGGCATGGACGACGAGACGCAGCCGTGGTCATCGCCGGCGACAACCAGAACTCCACCGTGGGGAGAAGTGCCGTAGGCGTTACCATGTTTCAGCGCATCGCCCGCGCGATCAACGCCCGGACCCTTTCCATACCACAGACCAAATACACCATCGACGGTGCGATCCGGATCGGTTTCTACCTGTTGTGAACCCAGTACGGCCGTGGCAGCAAGATCTTCGTTTACGGCAGGCAGAAATTCGATATTACTTTCAGCGAGAAATGATTTTGCACGCCAGAGTTCCAGGTCGTAGGCACCGAGTGGTGATCCGCGGTAGCCACTGATGAAGCCGGCAGTATTAAGGCCGGCGGCAATATCCATCGTTCGCTGCATTAAAGGGATGCGGACTAACGCCTGCGTACCGGTCAAAAAAACGCGCCCCGATTCGCGGCGATAGCGGTCGTCCAGTTCGTAGTTATCCAGCGGGTAGCTCATGCGCAAAGTGTCGCAGAGTTTGGGCGGATGTTGTTACCAATCAATCCGGACTTTGCCATATAAACGAAAAAATAAGGTCATAAAATAGAGATATATGGCAAAATCAACCAAAATCTCGGTAGGTATGAAAAATGGGACTAGAGAACAAGGACCGGCTGTTACTCACGGAATTGCAACGAGACGGCCGCTTGACGATGCAACAGCTCGCGGAACGCGTCGGGATGTCGACATCGGCCTGCTGGCGTCGGGTCAAAGCGCTCGAGACCGATGGAGTCATCAGTCGTTACACCGTCATCGTTGATCCGCGAAAAGCGGGGTTTGGATTGTCGTCCATGGTGCATGTGTCGCTCGCGAGGCATGAGCAAAAAGACGTCGACCATTTCGTTCGGGAAGTTTCGAGACACCCTGAGGTCCTGGAGTGCTATGCGACCAGCGGCGAGGCGGATTTTCACTTACGGGTTGTGGTTGAAGATATGGACGCTTACAACCGATTTCTCGATGGTTTCATTTTCAAGTTGCGCGGTGTGTCTCAGGTTCGTTCGAACATCGTACTGAAGGAAATCAAATCGGACACGGCATTGCCGTTTCGAAGCTAGTGTCCTGCTAATTGACTGACGCCCAATGCTCGTCGGTGGCGACCATCGTCAGGACATCGTACTGTGCGACGACGTCACCGTTCTGATTGCTCACTTCTGAATCCCAGCGAACTTCGCCGTAACCGGTGCCGGCGCGCAGTGTTTTTTGTTTGCAGCACAGCCGGACCTGCAGCGTGTCACCGTAATTCACGGGCTTCGCAAAGCGCAGGTCATCGACACCGTAATTGGCGAGCACCGGGCCGAAATCCGGATCGACGAATAATCCAGCCGCGAATGAAAGTATCAGGTAGCCGTGGGCAACGCGCCCCTCGAAAAACGGATTTTTCGCTGCGGCCACTTCGTCCGTATGGGCATAAAAATTATCGCCGGTGAATTCGGCGAAATGCTGAATGTCGTCGAGCGTTACCTGGCGAGAGTCTGTGACCAGCGTGTCGCCAATCTCGAGTTGCTCGAAGGTTTTGCGAAACGGATGCACGCCCGGATCGCGCTGGTCGGCGCCCTTGATCCAGCGGTGGCCTATCGCCGTAAGCGTTTCCGGCGAGCCTTGAATCGCCGTTCGCTGCATGTAATGCAACACGCCACGGATGCCGCCCATTTCCTCGCCACCGCCAGCGCGACCAGGGCCGCCGTGCACCAAATGCGGCAGTGGCGAGCCGTGTCCGGTGGACTCGGCCGCGCAGTTACGATTGATGACCAGCATGCGGCCGTGATAGGCGGCTGTTCCCAAGACAAGCTCCCGAGCGACTTTGTTGTCATTCGTAAAAATGGACTGGGCCAGGCTGCCACCGCCGAGCCGTGACAACTCGATCGCGTCTTCAAGATTGTCGTACGGTAGCACCGTGCTGACCGGACCAAAGGCTTCGACCGAATGTACCGTAGCGGACGTCAGCGGCTTTTCGCAGTGCAGCAGCGTTGGCATGAAAAACGCACCTTTTTGTGCGTTGGCGTCGATGACTGCAAAGTCGTCACCGCCACCGTATATCAGCTTCGACTCCTGCGAGAGTTCGGCGACGCGTTGACGAACTTCATCGCGCTGCCCCTGGCTTGCGAGCGGCCCCATATTGACATCTTCGTTCTGCGGATTGCCGATGCGGATGTTGGCGAGCGCTGACGACAACGCTTCGAGAACCTCCCCTGCAATCGCGGCCGGCGCAATGATGCGACGAATCGCGGTGCACTTCTGCCCGGCCTTGCTTGTCATCTCGCGAGTGACTTCTTTGATGTACAGGTCGAACTCCGGGGTTCCGGGGATCGCGTCGGGTCCCAGGATCGATGCGTTCAGCGAGTCGGTCTCTGCCGTAAAAGCGACTGACTCGCTGACGACTTTCGAGTGTTGCTGCAAAAACTCGGCGGTCTTTTTGGAGCCGGTAAACGCAATCGTGTCCTGGCAATTCAAATGATCGAACAAGTCACCAACGCTGCCGCAAATCAACTGCAATGCACCGTCCGGTAATATGCCGCTCGCATTGATGCGCCGTACCATGAGCTCGGTGAGGTACGCGGTGCTCGACGCCGGCTTGACGATCGCCGGGACGCCCGCGAGTAAGGTTGGCGCGAGTTTTTCCAGCATTCCCCAACACGGGAAATTGAAGGCGTTGATGTGCACGGCGGCGCCGAGTTTCGGCGTAAAGATATGCTGGGCAGTAAACGTTCCGTTTTTTGAAATCTGTTCGGGCGGGCCGTCGAGATAGACGTGATCGTTTGGCATTTCGCGGCGCCCCTTGCCGGAGTAAACGAACAGCGTCGATATGCCGCCGTCGATGTCCACCCAACTGTCTGCGCGCGTGGCGCCGGTCGCGCTTGAAAGGGCGTAAAACTCCTGCTTGTGCTCCATCAGGTAAACCGCCAGCGCTTTCAGCATCTCGCCGCGCTCATGAAACGTAAGCCGGCGAAGGTTGGCACCGCCGACACGACGGGCGTGATGCAGTATGTCGGCAAAATCCAGACCGTCGCTGGTGATGTGGGCAACGGGCTCACCATCGACCGCGTTGGTCAATACATTGCCCGCACCGCTACCGAATATCCATTGATCCTGGACCAGGTTGCCGAGCTTCATATTCATACGGTTCGAAACCAGATTTGAAATAATATGTATCAGATTGTACGGTCAGTCGAATTGAAAGCAAGTGAGCCTCCTATGAAGGTCGAAACGGCGTGTCGCAAGTTGGTGGAAAATTTTGGCGCCAGACCGACATTGCGATCCGGGTCTTTGATCACCACCGTTTTCGGTGATGCGATTGCGCCGCGAGGTAGCAACGTCTGGTTGGGAAGCCTGATCCGTGTCATGGCCGATTTTGGTGTGAGTGAACGTCTGGTCAGAACCTCTGTTTTTCGTTTGACCAAGGAAGGTTGGCTGCAAGCCGAACCGCTGGGACGGCGTTCCTACTACAGTCTGAGCGCGGAAGGGCGCGAGCGATTCGAGCAAGCCACGCATCGTATTTATTCGGTGCCCACGGGACGCTGGGACGGTCGTTGGTGTTTGTTACTGCTGTCCGGTCTGGATACGGTGAGCAAAGACGCGGCGCGCAGGGAATTCGGCTGGCTGGGGTTTGGGCAATTGTCGGCCAACGTGCTTGCACACCCGGCGCCGGAGCTCACAGAAATCGACAGTGTTAGTAAGCGCATCGGCGTTGCTGATGCGCTGGTTGTTTTGGAGGGGAAGACGATACGCAACGATGCTGGCATGCGGCGACTTGCGCACAGTGGCTGGAATCTGAGCGGGCTGAATGGACGCTACGAGCAGTTCGTAAGGTTGTTCAGGCCGGTCATGAAAGCCATCAGTGATGCCGAGAAAATCGAAGAAAAACATGCTTTTATCGTACGAACACTGCTAATACAGGAATACCGCAAGGTGTTGCTGCGCGACCCGTTGCTGCCACAAGAGATGCTGCCCCCGGCCTGGAGGGGTGCGGCGGCCTATCAACTCTGCAGAAATTTGTATCTGGCAACTCACAGGGAGGCCGATCAGTATCTCGGCAAGGCGTTGGAAACCGCGGACGGGCCGCTGCCACCACCGGGCCCGGCATTTTGGACTCGATTTGGCGGACTTCCGAAAACTACTTCAAAAAGGGCAGGTAAATGACCGAACTGGAACTGGCGAAACGTTGTGCCGAAGCCATGTGGTAAGACGACAAGGCGTCGCAGGCACTGGGCATAGAGATTGAGGTGACGGAAGTCGGCGGCGCCACCGCCAGCATGACTATTCGATCCGA
>JALHUQ010000420.1 GCA_022866645.1 Woeseiaceae bacterium
GGAGAGGCGATTGACCACTCCGCACTCACGCATCAGGTTACCGAAACACAACATGCCGAGGAGCGGTGCTGCCGATGGCAGTAACAAGGCGACCAGCAACAACAGCAGCAATGGAAAAACAATTCGTTCCGCCTTGGACACTACTCGCATCTGCACCATTTCGATCTTGCGTTCCGCCTTCGTCGTCAGCAACTTCATGATCGGCGGTTGAATCAGCGGTACAAGAGCCATGTAGGAATAGGCCGCGACGGCGATCGCGCCAAGCAAGTGAGGAGCAAGCTTCCCGGCGACGTAAATAGCCGTCGGTCCATCCGCGCCACCGATGATGCCGATTGCCGCCGCTTCTCGCAGCGTGAAATCCATCACGCCAATCTGGGAAAGTGCCAGGGCGCCCAGCAGCGTCGCAAAAATACCGAACTGTGCAGCGGCGCCCAGAAACAGTGTCTTTGGATTCGCCAGAAGAGGGCCGAAGTCGGTCAGCGCCCCAACACCCATGAAAATGATCAGCGGAAACGCGCCGGTCTCGATGCCCACGACGTACATGAGATGTAACAGGCCTTCGCCGGTCGCTATCTCGACGCCCGGTATGTTACT
Source organism: Woeseiaceae bacterium (assembly GCA_022866645.1). Lineage (GTDB taxonomy): Bacteria > Pseudomonadota > Gammaproteobacteria > Steroidobacterales > Woeseiaceae > UBA1847. Next base: position 595 of record JALHUQ010000420.1, read on the forward strand.
GAGCAATCCGCCAAACCCGATCGTGACCAGCAACAGCGGCTCGAACTTCTTGACAATACCGAGATACAACAGCAACAGACAGACGGCGAGCATGGCGATTTGACCGCCACTAATCTGGTAAATACCGGAGCCGGTCCATATTTGATTGATCAGGTCCATTCGCTAGGCGATCACTATCATCACGTCACCGACGGATACCGCATCGCCCACTTTCACGATCACCTCGCTTACTGTTCCGGAACAGGGTGCGCTAATTACCGTTTCCATCTTCATAGCTTCGACGACCAGCAGAGGATCGTTCTTTTCCACGACGTTTCCTGGCGCAACCATCACGCTAAAAATATTGCCGGCCAGCACGGCTTTGACAGCCTTGCCTCCGTGCGCCGAAGTTCCGGCGGGCGGAGCTGCCGCCACGGCAGCAAGCTGGCCGCTTTCCGCGACTTCAACTGTGTATGTCTTGCCATTTACGCGCACCGAGTAAACACCGGATCCGCCGGAGGTGGTCGCAGCAGATGTTGTCGGGAGCACCGCTACCCCTGTCGGTACCGGCTCGAAGGCACCGGGATTGTCGCGGTTTTCCAGGAATTTTGTTCCAATCTGAGGAAACAGGGCATACGTCAATACGTCGTCAACCACATCATCTGCAAGACGAATGTTTTTCTCTTTGGCGATGCGTTTTAGTTCTGCGGTCTGCAGCTCCAACTCGGGCTCAAGCAGATCGGCGGGCCGGCAAACAATCGGCTCGGAGCCTTCAAGCACCTGCTCTCGCAATTCCGCATTAACCGGCAATGGCGTCTCACCATACTCACCTTTAAGAACGCCTGCCGTCTCCTTGGTGATGGTCGTGTAACGCGACCCCGCCAGGACATTTATGACAGCCTGGGTACCAACAATTTGCGACGTCGGCGTGACCAGCGGCAACATTCCCAGATCCTCGCGGACGCGCGGAATCTCGGCAAGAACTTCGTCTATTCTTTCGCTCGCGTTCTGTTCACGCAACTGGTTCTCCAGATTCGTCAACATCCCGCCAGGTACTTGCGCGACAAGAATTCGTGAGTCGACACCGCGGAGCGATCCTTCGAACTGCGCATACTTTTTGCGAACTTCGCGAAAATACGCTGCGATCTCTTCAATCAGAACGATGTCGAGACCGGTATCCCGGTCCGTACCCTCCAGAATCGCGACCAGAGATTCAGTCGGTGAATGTCCGTAGGTCATACTCATGGAGGATACGGCAGTATCGATATTATCGATGCCCGCCTCGGCTGCCTTAATGTAGGTTGCCGTGGAAAGACCCGTGGTCGCGTGACACTGCATGTGGATCGGAATATCAACCGACGCTTTCAGCCTGCTTACCAATTCGAACGCAACGTACGGGCGCAACAGACCCGCCATATCCTTGATGCAGATCGAGTGCGCGCCCATATCTTCGATGCGCTTACCCATGTCGACCCACAAGTCGACGGTATGCACACGACTAACCGTGTAGGACATTGTGCCCTGCGCATGTTTTCCGACGGCGAGCGTCGCTTTGACGGCTGTTTCAAGATTGCGTAAATCGTTCAACGCATCAAAAATTCGAAACACGTCAACGCCATTGGCAGCACAGCGTTCAACGAATTTTTCAACCAGATCGTCAGCGTAATGGCGGTAGCCAAGAATATTCTGGCCGCGAAACAGCATTTGCTGTGGCGTGTTGGGCATTGCCGCCTTTAGAAGTTGAATGCGCTCCCACGGATCTTCACCCAGATAGCGGATGCAAGAATCAAAGGTTGCGCCACCCCAGGACTCCATTGACCAAAAACCGACCTGATCCAGCTTGGCAGCAATTGGCAGCATATCGTCGATCCGCATGCGCGTCGCCAACAGGCTCTGGTGTGCGTCGCGCAGCACCAGCTCGGTTATGCCAAGTGGTTTTTTCTCTGTCATAGTGTTTTATTTTGTCGTCGTTTTTCTGTGTTGCGCTATCGCCGCAGTGATAGCCACAATCTCCTCATCATTCGCGCCGTCAGTAATGGTCGTGGCCGCAAGCTTCACGGCGATCATCGACATCATGGACATGCCAATGACCAATACGGCCAGGAACACGAAGACCGTACCCATGCCCACGAGCATGAGCCCAATTCCCTGATCTAAAAGAGATGTTTCCAATGAAACCTCTGGCGGTCTGATGCTGCGACGGCTGATTATACTGATTCCCGGCGACAGACATAGCAATAGTAAAGGTGGTCGTGCGTGGATCGCCGCACTTTGGCAAACTCACCGTATGAATCGAATTTATCAAAGCGCTTTGCTACTGATGCTCTCCTGGCTGGCGACCGCCTGCGTCACGGAACCTCGTGCCGAAGTCGTGACGGCGAACGATAGCAACGAATGCGTTGTGTTGCTTCACGGCTTGAACCGTAGCTGGCGAGCTATGCGGCCGCTTGCAGAAGCATTGCAGAAAGCCGGCTTCGCCACCGCCAACATCGACTATCCATCACAGTCGGGTACGGTTGAGAAAATCGCACCGCTCGCTGTCGGTTTGGGCCTCGACAAGTGTCGAGAGACAGGCGCGACTCGCATCCACTTCGTCACGCATTCTCTTGGCGGCATTTTGTTGCGCTACCAGAATGAACAATCGCCGATTCCGGATCTCGGTCGGGTTGTCATGCTCGGACCGCCAAATCAGGGCAGCGAAATTATCGACAAGACACGAGACTGGCCTGGATTCGAAATGCTGACCGGCGACGCCGGCGCGGAATTGGGAACAGGTTCTGAGGGCATGCCGTCGAAACTGGGGCCGGTAAATTTTGAACTCGGTGTCATCGCCGGCACAGGCACCATCAATGTTTTCGCATCTGCAATGCTGCCGGATCCGGATGACGGTAAGGTCTCGGTCGCCAGCACACAGGTAGAAGGCATGGACGACTTTCTGATCGTAGGCAGTTCGCACCACTACATTACGCGCGGCGATGTGGTGTTTCGAAATACCGTAGCGTTTCTCAGAACCGGAAAGTTTCTGGATGAAGATAAGGCTGGAATTGGAATGACGGACTAGCGGCTGGCAACGCTCGCCGATTTACAGGCGTCGTCCATTTTCTTCTTCGTTTCGTCCATCGTCGCTTTCGCATCTTTTGTCGACAGGTACTCGCGCTCGCCCGCTGCATTGGTGCGGTAAAGGCGCGGGGCGTTCTCGTACGACTTGTAAATCTCGGTGACGCGCTTGCAGTGATGGGCTTCAACCGCCTCTCTTGCAGCGCGCTCTTCGGGAGTCTCGTCTGGAAACGCGTAACCGTCTGAACTCCCGGCAGCACTTTCCATATTGGCGAGTGTGCTTTGGGTATCCTCCATCGTGCCCTTGGAATGCCATATCAGTTGCACCAAAACGGCGTCTTCGTGATCCGGTGTGTCGCTGTAAAAGACCTTCTCGCTTTCGACCCAGGTATAAATCGCCGTCTGGGTCGAGACGAAGTGTGTCTTACCGTCGGCATCAATCCATTTCCAGATATCCGCCACGGCCGAGCCGCAGCAAAATATTGACAACACAATGAAAAGTCTTAGGTACGACATTGGGCCTCCTGTAGGTTCCCAGTATGGTCAATTCGTCCCAAAAATCCTTTGACTGGCGTCACAGTACCGCGAAATTCTGTCTCTACAGGGCGTCGAGCCGCGCCTCTAAGTCTTTGATCTTGTTTTGTTGTTCCTGCACGACGCGGGTGAGAACGGCAACGATATCCATCGTGCTGAGAGCATTGCGATCTCCGCTGGCGACCAGCTCCGGTACGTCTTCGGCGATGAAGCCCACGTAGTCCTCATTGACCTCGTTCTTGTAGTTGAAAATGACCGGCTCAAGCGCCATCAACGCGCTGGTAGCGGCATCGAGCTGCAACGCGGCAATGTTCTCTTTCTTTTCCCTGGAACTGCTATTCGTCCAGACCCCGCCCGAGGTGACATGCGCCCCGCTTGCCATTTCCAGCGGATGTTTGGGACGTGATACAGCGATGCCGACATTGCCATCCCGGTCGATCGTTATCCGATCCTGCGAACCCGCGCCGATAGTCAGCGTGCTGGCGCGATTGTGCATGATGTAACCCGTGTCGCCACTGGACTGCGTAATCATCAGTCCGGCAACGCTGCTGTTTTGCTCGTGAATCTGAATGCTGCCATTCACTTCCAGGCGCTGCTTTGGCTCTGTTGTTCCGATACCGATTTGATTGCCGTCGTCAAAAATTTGCGAGTTACCGACCTCCCCCTCACTGCGGAATTTGACGAGGAAATTCTTCGTGCCCTTCAGCTTCGTCCCGGTTGCCTTTTCAGGCTGAACGACCTCTTCGGTCGCCTCTACAACGACTTCCGGAACGGCGTCCGGTTCAACGACCTCCTCGACTATAGCCTCCTCGACTACAGCCTCCTCGACTACAGCCTCCTCGACTGCAGCCTCCTCGACTACGGCGTCCTCTACGACGTCAGCAACTGTTGCTTCCACTGCCGGTACTGCGGCCACTTCCGCCACCGCATCTGTCGCCGATTCTACAACGGCTACCACAACTTCCTCGACCACCGGCGCGACGGCGGCGACTTCTTCGCCGGTAACGACACGCGCCCAGTCGGCACTGATAAATCCGCTTGCATCCCCGACCAGTTTGATCTCGTACCAACCGTCAATAGAGTTCACAAGTTCAGCAGACGAACCCTGCTCCAGCTTGCCCACGATTTCAGACGACGCATCGGGCGACAGTCGAATATTGACGCTCTTCTCGACGGCATCGATCGGTACGACAGTATCCGCAATGCAGCACCAAGGCGCGAGCAAGACCAACAGTCCTATCAGCTTATTCATGTGTGTCTCCTGGGTTTGATGCAGCGCTGACGAGTGCGGCGAAGGCCGCTTCCAGCAAGCGCCAGTCCTCTGGGTTGCTCGCGTCATCACGCGCGCTGTGTAAAGCAATTACGATCTTTTCGGCCGGGTAAATCTGTATGCGCTGCCCGAAAATTCCACTGGCTGCATACACACCACCGCCGCGCAGCCACCACAGGTAACCGTAGCCCGCGTTGCCTTTCGAGGGTGTGGTAGCTTCTTCCATCCAGTTGTCTGGCAACACTCTGCTGCCGTCCGCCAAAACGCCGTTGTTCATTGCGAACAGGCCGATTCTTGCATAGTCACGCAGCGTCGCATTAATACAGCAACCACCAAATTCCCCGCCGCCGGGCTCCGTCAGGGCCCAGTAAGCATCATGCTCCATGCCGAAGGGCTTCCAGATTTTTTCCGACAAGTAAGTCGACAGATTATTGCCAAGCGCTGCTCGAACGACATTGCCGACGAGATTGGTTTCGGCCGTGTTGTAGCCGAAGACCTCACCCGGTACCGAGGCCCGAGGTTTATCGCTGAGGTAGTCGTAAATAGCCAGCGTCTCCCAGGGCGTTACGTTGATATCAGATTCCGGATCGGCGTAATCTTCGTTCCATTCCACGCCCGATGACATTTGCAGGACGTTTCGGATACTGGACTGATCGTAGGGCGTGCCTTTCAGCCGCGGCAAGTAATCGGTGATCATCTCATCGACACTGTCGATATAACCGTCCTTGATCGCCGTGCCGACCAGCATCGACGTTACGGATTTGGCAACCGAATACGAAACCCACCGCGATTCCTCGGTGTTGCCGAGCTCGTAGCGTTCGTAAACTATTTCGCCATTCCTGACGACGATGATGCCAGCGATCTTTTGTGTTTCGATGTACCGGTTTATGGTCCAGTCGGCATCCTCATGTGTAAAAGTCACACTCCCGAGGTCAATTTCCTTTTTCGGCAGCGGGTAAGGATTGTTGCCGGCTGCGATCAGCCGGGTCGGACCGATTTTCTCCATGTTTCGAAAACCGGCGACCTTCTGTTCGTATGTCCAGAACAGTTGATCGTCGACGTTGCCGAAGTTGGCTTCGTCGGCGTTGGCAGACGACGTTGTGGAGGGCTCGACAGAGACATCTGTCGAACAGGATGCAAGCAGGATCAGCAGCGCGATCGCGAAGGCGTGTTTATTCATTTACGGATAGTAACACTGAGTGCGACGACGCATGTTCGCAGACTTACTCTCCGGCTTCCGCCTTCTTCAGCACCCGTTCAATGTAGACATTTGTAATCGGATGGTAGGCGCCACGTGCGCTCGCAAATATGGAATTCGCGAGCGCAACATCGTGCCCATTCGCCGCCAGCTCGCCATAGATCGATGCAATCAATCGCATTCTTCCGTATCGATGCAGATACGCCTCCAACTCGGGGTACGCGGGTTCGTAGCGGCGCTTCGCGACTTGAATAAACCAGGTTCTGGCGATCTCTGCATTGCCTGTATTACTCAGCCCCAGACCGTCATCCAGCGCAGCCAGTTTTTCGCGCGACAAATCGCCTGGCAGGCTGTTAATAAAATGAATCAGCGCCTGCGGGCTCCAATCCTGTACCGGCACGTCATCGAGCGTTGCCTCGCCGATAGCCCAGGCGAGCGCAAGCTCGGCGGCTCGATTCAGCGTTTTCGAGGACGGTATCGGTGCTCCTTCAGGCAACCCGGGTTGATACATCCAGACCTCGACGTCTGCACGAGAAACGATGCCGGGATTCGGGGTCAATAGATTCTTATCAAGGTAGTCAACGAAGGCCTCTGTAGTAATTGTCTGGAACGCAAAGTCGTTGAAGTAAGCGAACAAAAAGGCATCGAATCGATCTCGTCCGAATTTTTTCTCCAGGTACTGCAGGAACATCTGTCCTTTGTGATAGTGGATCGTGCCTTGTACATCATCGGCACTGCCTGATTCAAAACGCGGTGCCAGTCCTTGCCGTTCCAGTGGCACGGTTGCAAAGTCTTCCAGCAATTCCTCATAACTCAATACACGTTCTTCATCAACGCGATCCTTGTTGTAAAGAATTTCCATGAGCCGCGACTCAAGGTAGCTGGTGACCCCTTCGTTCAGCCATCCGTCACGCCAGGTCGCATTGGTGACGAGATTGCCCGACCATGAGTGTGCGAGTTCGTGAGCAACCACGGAAACCAGGCTGCGGTCGCCCGCCAGCAAGCTCGGCGTCAGGAATGACAGCCGCGGATTCTCCATCCCGCCATAGGGAAAGCTGGGCGGCAATACCAGCAAGTCATATCGTCCCCATCGGTAAGGACCGAATTGTTTCTCGGCGACGTCGAGCATGTCCTGTGTGTTTGCGAATTCATAAACCGACGCATCAAGCATCTCCGGTTCCGTGTAAACGCCGGTGTCTTTGCCGAGCGGCGCAAAATACAAATTGCCAACGGCGATCGCGATCAGATACGAGGGGATTGGCTGCGGCATATCGAATTCGTACTCTCCATTTCGCGGCGTCAGTGGATCATTGTTCGCGCTCATCACAGCGAGCAACTCGGGCGGTGTACTGATTTTCGCCTCGTAGGTGATTCGTATGGACGGCGTATCCTGCAGCGGTATGAAACTACGCGCGTGTATGGACTGCGCCTGGGAGAACATCATCGGATACTTGCCGCCGGCTGTCAGCTCCGCGGGCAGCCATTGCAACGCCGACGCACTGGGGCTGGTTTCGTAGTCTATGCGCACAAGCAATTCGGAGTGCGTGTCAATATTCGCAGGAATCGCAATGACGAGTGGTGTTCCTTTGGATTCGTGATACTCGCCCATCGAGAACGTTGCGGGCTCTGATGACCCATCGGCAACTACGAACGCGACGCTGGCTATTTTTAAGTCACGAGTATCGAGAATTATTTCACGAGCAGCCGTGTCCAGAGCATTGATAGCCAGCACGACGCTGCCGCGCAGTTTCTTTTCGTCAAAATCGACATCAAGATCCAGTGCGATATGTCGCGTGACGAACTGCTCCGTATTCGCAAACGAAAAATAGTCGTGGGCCGGGTCATAGCTGTCTTTTTCGCTGCACGAGACCAGTATGAACGAGACAAGGGCTATCGAAAGCCGGCGTGACATCCTGAACCTCTTTGCAAACACGAATTGCGCTAAGTCACTGACTTTCATTGCTTTTATTGTCCTTACCCTGAGTCCATTTCAATTGTATCCAATTCCCCCGCCGCTTGCTGCTGGATCGGCATTGCGGAATTAGGAGCAGTCGCGAGCACAACCTGTATCCTCGTTGAAACCGCAAGTCATAATTCGGTAAGCGCGTATATGTATGCCTGCTATTATCGGTATAAATGACCCCGCAACTATGGAGATAGATAGTGTCTCAAGAGTCTGTTCGACCCATGAATCCTGTCCCGGAAGAATTCGCCGGAGATTCAAGCGCGCGCTTGATGAAGCGCTTGTTTCACGCAACCCGTCCGAAATTCTTTCCTGCATCGGTCTTGCCTGTTGTTGCCGGCACGGTTTGGGGTGTCTACGCATCGGCTGCATTCGAACCCTATGTATTTGTTCTCGCGCTGCTCGCAACCGTTTGCGTGCATGCGGGGAGCAACGTGCTCAATGACGTCGGCGACGAGACGGTCGGAACCGATCGAGTGAACGACCTGCGCGTTTACCCCTATACCGGTGGTTCTCGCTTCATCCAGATGGGCATACTGAGTCAGTCGCTCATGGCTCGTCTCGGCGCCGGCCTGCTGGTAATCGCAGCTCTGCTGGGTACCGCACTCTTTCTCGAAAAAGGTCCGGTCGTTTTATTGTTTGGTCTTGCCGGCATGGCACTTGGCGTCCTTTATTCTCTTGGCCCGGTGAAACTGAGTTCGCTGGGAATCGGTGAAGCTGCAGTTGCTGTAGCGTTCGGGGTCCTGCCTGTGACCGGCGCCGCCTGGTTGCAGGGCGCAACAATTGATACGGCACTGATTTTGTTTTCGCTGCCGGTCAGTGCCTGGGTCTTCGCCATCCTGTTCATCAACGAAGTCCCGGATATGGAAGCAGACGGTTCTACCGGCAAAAATACACTGCCGGTTCGTATCGGACTGCCTGCCTCCGCCCGGCTGTATTTCATCCTGCAAGCCGCCGCGGCAATCGTCATCGCCTATATGACGATGCAGAAAATGCTGCCGCTGCTGGCGCCTCTGGTACCGCTCGCCTTACTGGTTCTCGCCTGGCGCGCAGCGACCGCGATCCGTGGCGGGATCAAGAATCGCAGTGCCATGACCCAGGCGATCGAAGCGACTCTGGGCATTCATACCATAGGATGTATCTGGTTAACCGGATGCGTGGTCTATAACATTGTTTTTTAAAATAAAAAAAGGACTCGATATTCCAATCTCGGGCGCTCCTCAACAGGAGATTTCGGCCGGTGCGATCGTCACGTCAGTCGCATTGATCGGACCCGACACTATCGACTTGAAACCCGGCATGCTGGTCGCGGTTGGCGATACCGTGAAGCTCGGCCAGCCGCTGTTCACCGACAAGCAGAATCCGGGTGTTCTATTCACGTCGCCGGGCAGCGGTACCGTCACTGCCATCAATCGCGGCGAGCGTCGCGTCCTGCAATCCGTAGTCGTCACGCTCAAGGGTGACGACGAAGAGCAATTCGCACGTTATGCAGCGGGCGACTTGTCCAAAATCAGCGCACAGGAGGTGCGCCAGAATCTGCTGGCATCGGGCTTATGGACCTCATTTCGAACTCGCCCGTTCAGCAAGATCCCGCGGCCTGATGATAGCCCGGCGGCGATATTCGTTACCGCAATCGATACCAATCCGCTTGCTGCAAATCCGGAAGTGGTTATAAAGCGTGATAGCGACTCATTTGTGCAAGGCCTCACGATTATTGCCAAACTGACGGATGGCGTCGTCCACGTCTGCACGGCACCCGGCAGCGCGATTCCCTGCCCGGACTACGCCAACTTCAAAGCCAGCCAGTTTTCCGGGCCGCACCCGGCGGGCCTGGCCGGTACGCACATTCATTTTCTGGATCCTGTCAGTGAAAATCGGGTCGTCTGGCAGATTGCTTATCCAGATGTCATTGCAATCGGCAAGCTGTTCGCCAGCGGTCGTTTGTCTGTCGAGCGCGTCGTCGCACTATGCGGTCCTGCCGTGTCGCGACCGAGGCTCATCGTAACCCGTGCGGGTGCGAACGTTGCCGAATTGGTCAAAGGCGAAATCCAGGGCTCCACCGTTCGCGTGGTTTCCGGTTCGGTGCTCAATGGCCGTCGGGCGGCCGGCTGGGCATCCTGGCTCGGTCGCTACGATAATCAGATCACCGTGTTGCGGGAAGGCAACCCGCGAGAATTTCTTTCTTTTATGCGACCCGGCATCGGCAAGTATTCTGCTGCCAGGGCATTTGTTGGCAATCTGTTCGGAACGGACGAATACGCTTTGACGACATCCCAAAACGGCAGCCCTCGCGCAATGGTCTCGATTGGTAGTTTCGAGCAGGTAATGCCGCTCGACATTCTGCCGACGCCGCTGCTCAAAGCAATATTGGTTCGCGATACGGATAGCGCGCGCGATCTTGGCTGCCTGGAATTGGCAGAAGAGGACCTGGCCCTGTGCTCCTTCGTTTGCAACGGCAAGTACGAATACGGTCCGCACCTGCGCCAGACTCTCCGAGAGATCGAGGTTAACGGCTGATGAAACGATTTCGTTCTTTCCTCGACCGCATGGAGCCGCTGTTCGTAACAGGCGGTCGGCTGGAAAAATTTCATGCGCTTTTCGAAATGGTCGACACCCTGTTTTACTCGCCACCGGATTTAGCGCGCGGCTCGCCACATGTTCGCGACGCGCTCGATCTGAAACGCGTCATGATTATTGTTGTCTTCGCTGTAACGCCCTGCGCGCTGGTCGGCATGTGGAACACCGGGTTCCAGGCAAACACGGCAATGGCGGCGATGGGAATGGCTGGCCTCGATGGCTGGCGCGGCGTGGTATTGCCGTTGCTGGGCGCTGGCTACAATCCGCAGAATTTCTACGACTGCTTTGCGCTGGGTCTCTTGTACTTTCTTCCGATCTACGCCGTCACGATGGCAGCGGGTGGCCTCTGGGAGGTTCTGTTTGCCGGCATCCGAAACCATGAAATCAATGAAGGGTTCTTCGTAACATCGCTGTTATACACACTGGTCTTGCCGGCCACGATTCCACTCTGGCAGGTTGCGGTTGGCATCAGTTTTGGTGTGGTCATAGGCAAGGAAGTCTTTGGCGGTACCGGCAAGAATTTTCTGAATCCGGCCCTGGTCGGACGTGCGTTTCTCTATTTCGCCTACCCGGCACAGATATCGGGAGATGCTGTCTGGACGGCCGTCGATGGCTTCAGCGGTGCGACAGCGCTCGGCATCAGCGCGACCGAGGGTATGCAGGGAGTCATCGCCAGCGGTCTGACCTGGACGCAGGCGTTTCTTGGACAAATGCAGGGCTCTTTGGGTGAAACATCGACACTCGCCTGCTTGCTCGGTGCAGCCTTCCTGATTTTCACCCGTATCGCCTCCTGGCGAATCATGGTCGCTGTTTTCGCCGGGCTGATTATCCCTACACTCATTTTCGGCGGAGAGTCTGCTAACCCGATGATGTCGATGCCCTGGCATTGGCACGTCGTCGTCGGTGGTTTCGCCTTCGGCGCCATTTTCATGGCGACCGATCCGGTCAGCGCCGCACAGACCAACGCCGGCAAATGGGTGTTCGGACTGCTGATCGGGTTCATGACCTGGCTGATCAGAGTGATCAATCCGGCGTTTCCGGAGGGCATCATGCTCGCCATATTGTTTGGCAACATCTTCTCCCCCGTCATCGATCATTTCGTTATTGGGGCGAATGTGAGGCGGAGGCAAAAACGTCATGCCTGACAAGAAAAAATTCGATCGCGACAGTATCTCGAACACGCTGATAATGGCGATTGGGCTGAGTCTCGTCTGTTCCGTCCTGGTCGCCAGCGCCGCGATCATACTGAAACCCACGCAACTCAGGAATCAGGAAGAGTATCGACAGCGCATCATTCTTGAGGTCGCCGGACTGATGCAGCCTGGCGGTGACATCGCTGCCCTGTTCGCGGCCGTACAAACCGACCGTGTAAGAATTGCCAGCGGCGAGGATGTCGAAATCTACCTGGCTAAAGATGGCGACGAGCTGCAGCAAATCATTCTGCCCATCAGTGGTCCTGGATTGTGGTCCACCATGCGGGGCTATCTGGCCGTTGCCCCTGACGGTAATACCGTCATGGGCATACGATTTTATGAACATGGTGAGACGCCCGGCCTCGGCGATCAGGTGGACAAGGCCAGCTGGAGAGATCTTTGGGTAGGCAAGCATATTTACGGCGACGATGGCACGCCGCGAATCAAAGTCATTAAGGGTTTCGTGCGACGAGATGCCTCCAATCCGGATGCAATACACGAAATAGACGGGCTGTCCGGTGCAACGCTCACGGGTAACGGCGTAACCAAACTCGTACGGTACTGGACCGGGCCAGAAGGCTTCGGACCCTATCTGGAGAGCTACCGATGAGCGAGATTAGAAAAGTCCTGATCGACCCCCTGATCGATAACAATCCGATCACTTTGCAGATGTTGGGAATTTGCTCGGCGCTCGCCGTGACGACCTCGCTGTTGCCGGCATTATTAATGTGCATTGCGTTGACGAGCGTTACCGCATTGTCCAGTGCCGCCATCAGTATGATTCGCCACCGCATACCCAACAACATACGCATCATTGTCCACATGACCATCATTGCATCGCTGGTCATCATGACGGACCAACTTTTGCGCGCTTACGCTTTCGAGACCAGCAAACAACTGTCTGTATTTGTAGGTTTAATCATCACCAATTGCATCGTGTTGGGCCGGGCGGAAGCGTTTGCAATGAAGAACCCGGTCGGCCTGAGTTTCCTTGACGGCCTGGGCAACGGACTCGGCTATAGCCTGATTCTGATTTCGGTCGCGACAGTACGTGAACTGTTCGGCGCCGGCACGCTTTTCGGATACCCGATTTTCGAATTGACACGGAATGGCGGATGGTACCCGGCGAACGGCCTGATGCTGTTGCCGCCGAGCGCGTTCTTCATCATCGGCTTGTTCATCTGGGTGATTCGCAGCTGGCGCAGCAAGCAGGCAGAACCTGCGGATTACCAGATTCATGAAGTACACCGAACGGACGTCTACTAATGGAAGCCTACTTCAATCTCTTCATCAAGGCGGCCTTTGTCGAGAATCTCGCACTCATGTTCTTTCTCGGCATGTGCACATTTCTCGCCATTTCAAAACGCGTCGAAACAGCGATCGGGCTGGGTGTCGCGGTCGTCGCCGTGCAGGCGATTACCGTCCCGGCCAACCACCTGGTTTCCGCCTACCTGTTGGCGCCGGGCGCGCTGGCGTGGGCCGGGTTGCCCGACGTAGACCTGAGCTTTCTGGGCCTGGTCAGTTACATCGGTGTCATCGCAGCACTCGTGCAGATACTCGAGATGGCGCTGGACCGTTACGTCCCGAAACTCTACAACGCGCTCGGAATTTTCCTGCCGTTGATCACGGTCAATTGCGCCATCCTCGGCGGTACCTTGTTCATGGTCGAACGTCATTACGATTTTGGCGAAAGTGTCGTTTACGGCATCGGCAGCGGCGCCGGTTGGGCGATCGCTCTGATCGCAATCGCCGGCATCCGCGAGAAGCTTCGCTACAGTGACGTCCCGAACGGCCTGCAAGGTCTTGGCATCACGTTCATTATTGCCGGATTGATGTCATTGGGCTTCATGGGTTTGTCAGGAATTCAGCTGTGAACATCGACAGCAGCGTGCTGCTCGAAGTCCTGTTGGGCGTTGGCCTCTTTACAACAATTATCCTTGTGCTGGTCGGCGTCATTCTTGGCGCCCGCTCAAAACTCGTCACCAGCGGCTCAGTCACGGTCACGGTCAACAACGAACGGGAAGTCAAAATCCCGGTCGGAGGCAAGCTCATGCAAGGCCTGGCCGACGCGGATTTGTTCGTACCCTCCGCCTGCGGCGGCGGCGGCACCTGCGGACAATGTCGCGTTCGCGTTCTGTCGGGTGGCGGCGCCATCCTGCCAACGGAAACCTCAATTCTGAATAAACGCGAGGCGGCGGAACACTACCGACTGTCTTGCCAGGTCACCGTAAAACAGGATATGCAGGTGCAGGTGCCAGACGAAGTGTTTGGCGTCAAACGCTATGACTGCACGGTCAAGTCGAACCATAACGTTGCGAGCTTTATCAAAGAGCTGGTACTGGCCTTGCCCGACGGTGAGGAGCTGGATTTTCGCGCTGGTGGTTACATTCAAATTGAGTGTCCGCCACACGATTTGAAATTTACGGATTTTGATATCGAAGAGAAATTTCGTGATGAGTGGGACCGCTACAAAATCTGGCGTTACGAATCGCACGTGAAGAATGCGGAATCGCGCGCTTACTCGATGGCCAGCTACCCGCTGGAAAAAACCGTCATCAAACTCAATGTGAGAATTGCGACGCCTCCTCCAGGAGCCGACGAATCCATACCTCCCGGGATCATGTCCTCATTCATCTTCAACCTGAAACCGGGCGACAAGGTTGTCGTATCAGGTCCGTATGGCGAGTTTTTTGCCAAGGAAACCGATAACGAAATGGTTTTCATCGGCGGCGGTGCGGGCATGGCACCGATGCGCGCCCATATCTTCGATCAACTGAAACGTCGGCACAGCAAGCGGAAGATGTCCTTCTGGTACGGGGCACGTAGCCTCAAGGAAGTTTTCTACGATGACGAGTTCGATCAGCTTGCGGCGGAAAACGAGAACTTCAAATGGAATCTCGCGCTGTCTGAGTTACTGCCCGAGGACAACTGGACCGGCTATACCGGCTTTATTCATAAAGTATTGCTCGACGAGTATCTTGCCAATCACCCGGCGCCCGAAGACTGTGAATATTATCTCTGCGGCCCGCCGATGATGAATGGCGCCGTTATCAAGATGCTCGACGGCCTTGGCGTACAAAAAGAAAACATTCTGCTCGACGATTTCGGCGGATGACCGTGCGAGGTCGGCGACTCTTCTATGTGCCGTTGTTGCTGCTGGTCGCTTGTGGCGGCGACAGCCAATTGCCGAGCTACGATCTCGGTGGCAGTGCCATGGGAACGACCTTCAATATCACGCTGGTCGCGCCGCCGGCAGATACCGATCTCGATCTGCTCAAGGCCAGCATCTACGAGAAACTCGAACACATCGAAAACATCGCATCGACTTATCGCAGCGAATCCGAATTGTCTTTATTCAATTCCAGTGCGTCGACGGACTGGATCACTGTAACGCCTGAGTTATGCAGTATGATTTCTGCCGCGCAAGAGGTAAGCGTTGCGACGCAGGGCGCTTTTGACATCACCGTAGGACCGCTGGTCAATCTTTGGGGATTCGGCCCGCCGCAGCAAGACAGTGAGCTTCCAACGAACGAAGAAATTCATGCAGCACAAGCCAATGTCGGCTACGCAGCTCTGCAAACCGACTGCGACAAGAGCCTGATGCGAAAAGCCACTCCCGGAACCTACCTGGACTTGTCCGGCTGGGCGAAAGGTTATGCCGTTGACGAGATCGCGGTTTTGCTAAACGCCAAACACCTGGAAAACTACCTGGTCGAAATCGGCGGCGAGTTACGAATTCGGGGCCACAATGCGGAACAAGGCAAGTTCTCGATTGCGCTCGAAAAACCCTTACAAAACAATGATATGACATACACGGTGCTGGCGATCTCCGACGTTGCAGTCGCGACTTCGGGTGATTACCGGAATTTCTTCATGCACGACGGGCACCGCTACTCACACACCATAGACCCGCGAACCGGCCGTCCGGTGGACCACGATCTGACCGCTGTTACTGTGGTCAGCACGTCTACCGCCTTTGCCGATGCAATGGCAACGGCGCTACTGGTTCTGGGTCCGGAAGACGGCCACGCGTTAGCCGAAAAATTGGGTATTGCGGGATATTTTCTGGTTCGCAGTGGCAATGGCGTAGAAGAAAGATCAACATCGCAGTTTGAAGATCTGAGGCGAATGTGAATACGATTATTGTGACGATCGCTATTAGCTTTATCGTGATCCTGCTGGTCATCGTCGGCATGAGCGTCGGCGTTATGAATGGACGGCGCGCGATTAGCGGCAGTTGCGGTGGTCTCAACGGCGGACGTTGTGAACTCTGCAGCGGCAACTGCGAAAAAAAGCGTCGTAAGGAGAAAAGCAATGATGAATAAATCCTGTGTAGTCAAGGACTACATGGCCAGAACACTGGTGACGTTCAAACCTGACACCGACGTGCTCGATGCCGTTCATGTACTGGTGAAGAACCGCATCGCCGGTGCACCTGTTGTCGACGATGCCGGCAACCTGATCGGCATGTTGTCAGAACTCGACTGCATGAAAGTGGCACTTCACGCCGGATATCACGGTGACTGGGGTGGCCCGATTTCTGACTTCATGACTAACGGCGTACAAACCGTCGACGCTGATATGAGTATCATCGACCTCGCGGAGGTTTTTATCGATTCCAGATTTCGTCGCTTCCCGGTGATGGAAAATAACCGTCTCGTTGGACAGATCAGTCGACGCGATGTGTTACGTGCACTCGAGTATCTCGCGAAAGACTAGTTGTTGAATTATTCTCGCGCCTCAATACGGACGCAATCGCGTCCCGCAAGCTTGGCAGCATAAAGTGCCGCGTCGGCTCGCCCGATCAAAGTATCTACGTTATCGTCTTCACGCGCTTGAGCGATACCAAGACTCAGGCTTACCTTAATTTCTGCGTTTCTGCCGTGAAAGGCATTGCCGTTGATATGCGTGCGTACGCGCTCGGCTACGTACTTTCCATCCGTGATATCAGTGTTTCGCAGAATAAACAAAAACTCCTCGCCACCGTATCGGCAGATTTCATCACCCGCGCGCGCGCCTGAAATCATGCGGGCGGCAGCGATTCGCAATATCTGGTCACCGTCCAGGTGACCGTGTGCATCGTTTATTCCCTTGAAATTATCCAGGTCAGCCATGATCACGCACAAAGGAGATTTTTCAGTTCTCGCGCGATTCAGAGCTGCGCCAAGAAAGTGCCTCGAATACGAGTGATTGTGCAGACCTGTCAACCAATCCGTGACAGCGAGGTGATGCAACCGTTCTTTTTCTCCACGTACGTTCTTGAGCGATTTTTCAAGGTCGAATACTCTGGTGGCGCAATAGCACTCAACGGCCAGTGACATATCGAGCAACGTAATTTTCAGTATGAACTGAACCATGTCCTCAAATACGGATAGATCGCACCGCAGCTGCTGCGGGATGTGTTTAATTAATAGACATTGCAGCAATTGAAATGAACACTGGTAAAGACTCTGCGGCAAACCGATTTTTTGATGAACCGAACCGATCCGGAGCCGGTCCTCAAAATACTGGGGTTGGTCGAAGCCCACGCCCAGGCTTGTCAGGTAACGTTTCTGAGCGTTCTTGAGCCGTACGGCGTCCGAGTGCTGGCCAATAATCCTTTTGAAGTCGTCGATCTTATATAGCGAGTCATAAAAGCTATCTAAGATAGGGTCGACATTGGGCGCGATCACGACGTTCTGTAGGGCTTTGCCCTGGGCACGAAATTCTGGCCCGGCAAGGCCAGTCAAGCTTAGGCGCTGAGCGATTGCAGCAGTATCAAAACCACGACTCTCGCATAATTCGAAAGTCATACCCGAGCCCGCCTTGCGTTTCTGGCCCTGCAGAAGGGCGACGGACACTTGTGCCACGCCAGTTCAGTTGAGGCAATTCGCAGTTTTACCTATCTTGTTGAATATCTGGATATTTATTTTTTTGAAGAAATAGCGCAGAAACGGCGAGCGGCCGCTTCGAGGCTGAGGCGGTCGTTCAAGTTTCGATAAAAGGTGCACTCGGAGGTCGCTATGGACTGAGTGATTCCAAAAGTCGTTCAACCAACGCTGCGCCTACCCACGATCCAAGGCCTAACATGATGTACAGGGCCACCCGACCGTAACTGCCGGCGTCGAAAGGCCACTCGCTGACCTCGTCGAGGCGACGTTCAAGTGCCAGATCAGCTCGCAAGTGCTGCGCATCATCAACCGATCGCGATGCCGGGTTGCGTCTTGACTCAATTGCAACGCGAACCTGCTTTAGTTCTGCCTGCTTCAATGTCTTTAGTCGTTGATGAATTCCCCAGGTCGGGAGAAACAACGCCATAGCCGCCGCGACGGCAAGTGTGACTACCGATATGGCGGTTCCCGCCGACGGTGATCCAGGATCGAGCCAGAGATTGGCTGAGATAGATAGACTCACGACGGCCAGTAGACTCGCCCGAACTCCTTGCTGCGCGTAGGGTTTTACGAGCGAAATATCCAACAGATTAAAGTGATCGATTTGCCGCGCCGTTCGCGATATGGCTAACGACGCCCAGATTAGCAGATAGGTGAAGCGAAAGTTAAACCAGCCCATTATGACGAGTCCCACGAGCGGAAACGCGAATTGGACTGGCCATCGCCAGGGCGCAAAAATCAGGAATGGATTCTCCGGTTCATGTAAGAACGAGAAATACATGACGACGATACCGAGCGCACCAATCCAATTCGCGGTCAATCGCGGGAAGACGATCGGCGAACTTTGCAACGCGAAACGTCGGACAATCGTGGCCTGATGATCCGTTGTCCAGACAAACAGATAATAGCTGGCCATCGGCAGATAGCCGACCATCATATAGAGCGTCACGGGCGCGCGCACTGCGATACTGGGCAAAATACCGGCGGCCACGTCAGCAACGGTGCCAATCACGACGGTAATCCACAAAGCAATCCCGCCGAAACCTAACGAACAAAGAATTCCGGCGATCACAGGCGGCACGGATAAGGTATCCGCGAACCACTGAAATGCGCGATGCGTCAGTGGCCGGAATGTCAAAATATGTCTCGGCTTCGCATAGGTGAAAATTCGAGGAGGGGAGCTTCGTGCATTAATCGAGACCGGTGACCCAGAACATCCAATAATAATGAATTGGTTAACGACCGCTTTGAGCGAGTAGCAGTCCCAAGCACCCATACTAGCCCAACGGCAGCCAGGCGGGGAAGCGGACCTCCCCTGTCTGACGGCGCACCTTTAATCGGCCATAAGATCCGCGGTATGCCGAACGCGACCGACGCGACAACGATTCCAACCGCCAGTCCTGACACAACTGCAGGCCAAACAAACGCGTTTTTCTTGCTGATAAAGCTCACGTACAGCAGGAATTTCCTTCCTGAATTGGCGGGCATTTCACGTCGCCGTATGAGCAATAGACGCAGCAGTCACCCTGATTGGGCCGCAGCAACGCACCGCAGCCCTGGCAATCGTAGAAGAATTGGCATGCATTAGTTGGCATAAGATCCTTCGACTGATGGCCGCACTCGGGGCAAGTCAATGTTGAGTAAGGCTCAATCAATTGTCGACGCTCGCTTTTTCAAAGTGGTTTTCCGCCTTTGGATTGTGACCTCAATCGGTCAATGCAACATCTGGACTCTCACTATAGAGAGGAGCGGACCTTCGACAAGCGCGATAGTAACACCTACCATCACTGCCAGATTGAAAGCCCCGGCTCACTTCGACCGTTAGCGGCAGTGCCCGACCCGCTTTCCTTGCGCCACGTGAATACTCGCAGCGGTGGTACATTGCGCAGCTCGTACTCGACTTCGGGCGCACCCATCAGCGGCCAGACATAGTGGGCGACCCGGTCGGTAAACTGATATGCCACGAATCTTCCCCCTGGGCCGAGAGCCGTATGCACGGCAGCAACGATCTCTTCAGCGAGTGTCTCGGGTAAGGTGGAGAATGGAATACCGGAGATCACCGCGTCGGCTGCCGGATAGCCGCGGCGCTCTAGCTCCGCGCCGATCGAACTAGCACAGCCGTGCACCACACAGAGGCGAGTATCGTCGATGCGCTGGAGATTTCTTACAAATTCCGAAGTGCGTTCGATCACCAGCAGACGCGCCTGCGGACCCATCGCGTTAAGCAAGGACCGGGTGGTACCGCCGGCGCCGGCGCCGAACTCCACGACGACGCTGGCTATTGCCAGATCGGCAGCCGCTATAATCCGCCGCTCCACGTATGATGAACTCGGTATCACAGAGGCGACAACCCGCGGCGACTTGAGGAACGCCTGGAAGAAAGTCCACTTTTCGCTGCTATTCATCGTAACACCGCTGCTGCACTTTATCCGGACCTCACCTTGAATCGTTTCGATTCAGAAATCCATAGTCCATGGATGCGACTCGTCTCGCTCAGCCTTCGGGCATCTTAAACTCTGGTGCGAGCACAGCGTTGGCGTTAGTCGTGATTGCAAGGCGAAGTTGTTTGGCTGGCTGGTACTCGGGGTCATTTACAAATTCCCGTACAGCTTCTTCCGACGGAAATCGTAAAACCACAGCACCTGTCGCCGGATTACCTTGAAGCGGCTCCGCCTTGAAGGACCC
>JALHUQ010000421.1 GCA_022866645.1 Woeseiaceae bacterium
CTGATTCGGGAATTTCCAGGCTCGCCGGAGACACGCAAGGTTTTGGGCGCTGACTAATGAGTGACGAAATTGACAATCACGTGGAGTTGGTTGAGGGCGAAGAGTCGCTCGGACCGCAGTGCGGCGAGCGTTTAGCTGAAGCTCGCCGTGCATTGCAAATGACCGTTCTTGAAATCGCCAAGGAATTGCATCTCGACGAACACAAGGTTCGCGCGTTGGAGTGCAATGACTTTGACGTCATTGGTGCGCCGGTTTTCGCAAAGGGTCACCTACGCAAATACGCGCAGTTGGTGAAGGCCAATGAAGCCGATGTTATGGCCGATTACTATGAGTTGACTCGCACGAGCGGGGCACCGCCGGCGCTGGCGCCACGATCCAGACCGCGCGAGGCAATTTCTCTGGGCCCCTGGATTGCTGCGATCGTCGTCATTGTTGTGGTTGCGAGCGCTTACTGGTGGTACGCGTCTCATGCCGTTACACCGGAGACGCGAGTTACAGGCGAAATTACGCCGTTACCGCAGGAGGCCCAGGTAGCGGTCGAGGAGGAGGGTGCCACCGCGGACACAGACGATTCGGTGCTTGAGGAAACCATTCCGATTTCCGAACCCGTCGCCGTTCCGGTACCCGCAGTCAGCGCCGACTCCAATGAAATGCAACTCAGCATCACGTATCTCGGCGACTGCTGGACTGAAATTACCGATGCCAATGGACGCCGCTTGTTCTTCGATCTTGGCGTGACCGGACGCACAGTGAACCTTAGCGGCGAAGCGCCTTTCAACGTGCTGTTTGGTGATGCCGCTAATGTCAGCCTCGAGCTCAACGGCGCCGCTTTTCAAATTCCGGCGGCTGACCGTCGCGGTCCGACGGCCAGGTTGACGATTTCAGGCTCATGAGTACGCAACCAAGAGCAATACGCGGGATGAACGATATCCTGCCGGATGTCACGGGTACCTGGCGGTACCTGGAGTCGATCGTTCAGGAAATTGTCGAATCCTACGGTTATTCTGAAATTCGCCTTCCCCTGATGGAGCATACCGAGTTATTCAAACGCTCGATTGGTGAGGTCACCGATATTGTCGAAAAGGAGATGTACACATTTCCGGATCGCAATGGTGAAAGTCTGACACTGCGCCCAGAGGCGACCGCCGGACTGGTTCGCGCGGGAATGACCAACGGCCTGTTTCACAACCAGAAGCAAAAATTGTGGACGTCGGGCCCCATGTTTCGCTACGAAAAACCACAGCAGGGACGCTACAGACAGTTCTATCAGTTCGATGTTGAGGCGGTCGGATACTCCGGTCCGGACGTTGATGCCGAATTGATCATAATGAGCGCGCGAATGTGGCAGCGGCTGGCGATTTCGAAAATCAGTCTGCAAATCAACTCGCTGGGTACCCCAGCCGTCCGTGAACGCTACCGGGCAGAGCTCGTGGAGTACTTTTCAGGCGTGAAAAATCAGCTGGATGAGGATAGTATTCGCCGCCTCGAGCAGAACCCGCTCAGAATTCTCGACAGCAAGAATCCGGATATGCAGGCGATTGTTGATGCGGCGCCCATCATGCTGGACTACCTGGATGAGGAATCGGCTGCGCATTTTGCGGGTCTGAGGGCGTTGCTGGAGGCTGCAGGAGTAACGTACACAGTGAATCCGCGCCTGGTGCGCGGGCTCGATTATTACTCGCATACGGTGTTCGAATGGGTCACCGATGCCCTGGGATCGCAGGGTGCGGTTTGTTCTGGCGGCCGTTACGACGGACTGGTCGAGAAACTGGGCGGTCGTGCGACACCGGCGATCGGTTGGGCGATGGGTATCGAGCGATTGGTGGCGCTGTATGAGGTCTCCGGTGGTGAAGCGCCAACATCGGATGCCGACGTCTACATTGCGGCAGTCGGCGAAGGCACGCTGGAGCGGGCGTTTTCCCTGGCGGAAGAGTTGCGCGATAGCATCACGGGTATTCGGATCGAGACGAATCTCGGCGGCGGCAGTTTCAAGTCGCAAATGAAGCGCGCTGACAAAAGCGGTGCGGCAGTAGCGTTGATATTGGGTGAGCAGGAGCTCGCCGACGGTTGTGTAGGATTTAAAGCAATGCGCAGCACTGAAGAACAGATTAGTGTCGCGTTTGACCAGTTGGCGGAAACGCTGAAAAAGAAACTTAATTAAGGGCAGTTTTGTGGACGATCTACTTTCAGAGAAAGAACAAATTGAGCAATTGCGTAGCTGGTGGTCAGAGTATGGCAACTATGTTATTGGCGGCATTGTTATCGGTGCCGGTTTGCTGTTTGGTATCAACCAATATCAGGCCAGCAAGTTGCAGGCTCAGCTTGATGCATCGAGCGCGTACGAGGCGCTTATAGAATATATCGGGAAAGGCGATCTGGACGATGCCGAAGCCAAGGCGAGCGAGATCGAAGCAAGCTATGGCGAGACGGCCTACGCCGGTCAGGCAGGCCTCGCCATGGCGCGCCTCTATATGGACAAGAATCGTGATCAGGATGCGGCTGATGCGCTGCTTGCCGTCGTCAACGGGAAAGCCGGCGACGAGCTGAAGCATGTCGCCCGATTACGACTGGCGCGTATTTACCTTTATCAGGACAAAGCACAGGAGGTTGTGGACCTGGTATCCGGCCAAGATGTCGGTGCCTTCGCCTCGGCGTATGGCGAGGTCCTCGGCGATGCCTATACCGCGCTGGGTCGAATAGCGCTGGCTCAGGATGAGTACCAAAAGGTGCTGATGGATCCTTTGTCGCAAGGTACTGTTGATCAACAGCTCGTGCAATGGAAAGCACTGGACCTTCCTGAAGTGCAGCCGGAGCTTCCACCCGAGGCCGAGGTGGAGTCCGATACGGCTGAACCTGAACCTGCAGCAACGGTCGAAGCAGACGAAACCGCTACTGAGGAAAATGAGTGATGGCATTGCGCCGATTGGCTGGGCCGGCAGGACTGCTTGTGGCGACATTGTTGCTCTCGTCCTGCGGGATATTTGGTGACAAGGACAAAGAGGCCGAGCCCAAGGAACTCGTCAATGTCCAGAACCAGCTGAATGTCAAGCGCGTGTGGAGCACCAAGGTCGGCAGCGAATCCGAATTTCTGCTGGTCGGTCTGCGACCGGTCGGCGATGGCAATCGAATATACGCGGCCAGCCATAATGGCAATGTCATGGCCATTAATCCTGACTCAGGCAAACCTGCCTGGAAGTCTGACCTCGACATCGAACTCTCCGCCGGGCCGGCCGTTGGTGAAGGCGTGCTTGCCGTGGTTTCAACCGATGGATTCGTTGTTGTTCTGGATGCCGCGACCGGCATCGAGCAATGGCGCGTCTTTGTGGGTGGCGAAACTCTGGCCCGACCCCTCATCAAGGGCGATTTCGTCATCGTTCAAACGATTGATAATCGCCTTGTCGCCCTGGCGCGATTTGACGGGCGGCAACGATGGCAAATTGAACAGACCTTGCCTGTCCTGACTATGCGCGGCGCATCATCGCCGATGCTCGTCGGGTCGGTAGTCATCGCCGGTTTCGACAACGGACGACTATTGGCCGCGAATATTGAGACCGGCGATGTCGAATGGGATGCGATGTTGTCGCTGCCAACGGGACGGTCAGATCTCGATCGACTATCGGATATCGACGGCGCTATCGCGATCGTCGGTCAGGACATATATGCGGCAGGCTATCAGGGACGCATCGCATCTCTGGCGGCGGAGTCCGGTCAGGTTCTCTGGTCGCGCGAAATTTCGTCGCATGTAGGCGCCGCCGCCGACTGGAACAGCGTTTATACAACGCGTGATGACGGCGAGGTCGTAGCTCTGACCCGGACGAGCGGCGTGGAATTGTGGCGTAATGACGACCTGCTGCGTCGCGACCCAACGCTGCCGGTGCCGTTTCACACCGTCGTTGTAGTGGGTGATTTTGAAGGCTACTTGCATTTCCTGAGCAGCATCGACGGCAAGGCTCTGGCGCGCGTGCGGCTGGGCGGCAAAGCGATATCGAGCGAACCAATGGTAATCGGCAATCGCCTGTATGTGCAGAGCGATGACGGTACCCTGGCCGCGTATGAGATTGTACTGCAGCAACCCAAGCGCAAAGCTCCTGACGTTTCTAAACCAGCCGACGAGTCTTGATCGGCCGCGTTGACGGTGCACATCTATGCTTCCAGTCATCGCTCTGATCGGTCGACCCAATGTCGGAAAATCGACTTTATTCAATCGACTCACGCGATCGCGCGATGCTCTCGTTGCCGACTTCCCCGGTCTTACCCGTGACCGACAGTACGGTTTCGGTCGGGTCGGGCCGATTCCCTACATTGCGATCGACACCGGCGGTGTAGCCGGCGGTGAGGACGGTATCGAAGAGATGATGGTCGAGCAGACCATCCGCGCTCTCCGGGAAGCAGACGTCGCCATAATCCTGGTTGACGGCCGAGCTGGACTAACGTCGGCCGATGAACACGTTGCCGCGCTTGCGAGGCGCCACGCGAAGAAAACCTGGCTGGCCGTCAACAAGGC
>JALHUQ010000422.1 GCA_022866645.1 Woeseiaceae bacterium
AGCGAGTTGGGAAGATTTCGCCGCGACAACTGTCGCTGCCTACTACGCAGCGAATCCTGAGGCCGCCGTTTACGCAGGATTGCACGAATATGACGGTAAAATGTCGGACGTTAGTCTGGCGGCGAACGAGAAGTACGCATTGTGGATCGACGGCGTTATCGCCGAGGCGAATTCCTACGACTCCCTTGGCGGCATTGAAGCGTTCGAGCGCGATTACCTGTTAACGGCTCTTGAAGGGGAGTTGTTCTGGATCCGCGACTCCGGATTTGCGACCAATAACCCGGTCTATTACGCCTCTGGAATCAGCGCGGACATTTACATCGACCGCGAGTACGCGCCTATCGAAGAACGTATCGTGGCCTACACACAGTACGTATCTCAACTCCCCGCCATGCTGCAAACGATGAGAGAAAATCTGCAACCGCCGTTGCCCGCTCCGTACATAGAAACAGCACACGCGATATTCTCGGGTATGGCCGACTATCTTCTGAATACGGTGCCTGGATTGTTCGCTGCCGTTAAGGATGAGCAGCTACAACGGCAATTTGCGGCCGCAAACCGCGATGCGGCAGAGGCTGTTGCACTGGCCGCGAGCTGGCTGGAAGACCGGCGAGCAACCGCGACCGACGACTTCGCGTTGGGTGAGGCGAAGTTCCTGAGGATGCTGAGTGCGACCGAAGGTGTCGACATTTCCCTGGCTGACCTCAAGGCGGCGGGCGAGCTCAATCTTGAGCAAAACCTCAATAGTCTTTATGAGGCGTGTGCGGAGTTTGCGCCAGGTGAAAGCACTGAGGACTGTGTGCGGAAAGTGCAGAGTCACAGACCTCCCGAAGGCGCGGTAGGCGGCGCAACGCGGCAACTGCCGACACTCCGGAAATTTGTGGAGGACAACAAGCTGGTCAGTATCCCGGGCACCGAGAATGCGTTGGTCGCGG
The DNA here is from genome assembly GCA_022866645.1 of Woeseiaceae bacterium. Classification (GTDB taxonomy): domain Bacteria; phylum Pseudomonadota; class Gammaproteobacteria; order Steroidobacterales; family Woeseiaceae; genus UBA1847. Next base: position 936 of record JALHUQ010000422.1, read on the forward strand.
AGGCTCCACCACATCGCCGAAATAATTCAGCCTACATAGAAATCCCCGGGCCTTTCGAGTCTGGCTTGCCATCGGTCTATTACATAGCGCCGCCGGATCCGAGCTGGTCCGAAGAAGATCAGCTCGCCTACATTCCAGGCGAGACTGAGCTGCTTGGGACTTCCGTTCATGAAGTATGGCCTGGCCATTTCCTGCAGTTTTTACATGCGAATCGGGCGGAAAATAATGTCGGCCAGCATTTCAGTACCTATTCATTCGTTGAGGGCTGGGCGCATTACACGGAGCAAATGATGGTCGATGCCGGACTCGGTGCAGGAGATCCTGAATATCGTATTGGCCAGCTGCTGAAAGCGCTGGTGAGAAACGTCCGTTACCTGTCGGCGATCGGACTGCATGCGGAGGGCATGAGCGTTGAAGAAAGCCAGGCGATGTTTAAAGAAAAAGCGTTTCGCGATTTTGGCAACGCAAACCAGCAAGCGTATCGAGGTACCTACGATCCCGGTTATCTCAATTACACACTCGGCAAGCTTATGATAAACAAGCTGCGAAGTGACTGGACGGCTGGCCGCGGAGGGGACGAAGCCTGGGGCAGATTCCACGATCAGTTCCTGAGCTACGGATCACCGCCGGTGCCATTAGTTCGCAAGCAGATGCTGGGGGATGACTACCACGGGGATCCTGCGCTGCTGCCTTGAACGCAAGTGATTGTCCAAAATAGAGTTACGATCTCAATCGGCGGATGCAGCACCTAAACTCTGACTATAGAGAAGGAGGTGTTGCGATGATCAAATGAATTCGCACGAAAAGCAGACGTCCAGCGCGAGTGGCCAGTAAGCGTCAGGAACGGCCGTTCTTAACTTTAATATCGAGAACCCACCCGGCTACAGATCCTGTTTCCGAATTCGTGGCAGGCGATGACCGAACAGAGTCGTAAGGTATAAAGAGCTGCGAGTTTCAAGGACGCCCGTCAATGTTGGGAAACGTGCAGCCGGGTCATGCAGGTTCATTAGTACTTCGCCGTCGCCATTGATGGCGATGACATGCGAGAGAGCTTCGGCTTTCGGCCGCACATCTGGCGGCAAGCGCTGTACAACTTTGCGTATGTAAGGGTCATCCGACAAACGATCAACGAGCGCGTTTCTGGGTGCGGCAAATCCGATCCAGAAACGGCCGTTCATGCCGCTCTTGATGTTGTCGGGAAAGCCCGGGAGGTTGTCAACGATGACTTCGCTGCTACCCTGTGATTCACCACTCAACCAGTATTTGAGTATTCGATAGTGGCCGGTTTCCGCGACCAACAGAAAGCTGCCGTCCTCGCTGATGGCCACCCCATTGGCGTAATTGAGCCCGGTCATCAGGCGTTTAACGGTGCCATTCGCCGGGTCAAAAGAATAAACATTGCCATGGCCGCCGTGCTCCAGGATGTCGAGCAGGCTCGCTTTGTAGGACCCACCAAAACCGGCAGCCGTGAACTTTGTGCTCGACTGGCTGAAATAGATAATTCCGTCCGGACCGATGCCGAGATTGTTCGCATTCTCCAGTGCTACGCCGTCGATCTCATCGAGCAAGGTGGTGATCGATCCGTCGAGCGTAATCCGTTGTATTCCTAATTCAGCATTCGCAACGACAAGAGCCCCAGCGCCATCGATTTCGATACCCAGCGGTCTTCCACCCACCTGAACGAATGCACTAACGCCCCGATTCTGAATACGAATGATCCAGCCGCTGCTCGTCGTAACGTAAATACGGCCATCCGGCGCCCGCGTCGCGTCCTCCGGGCCTTCGAATTCGCCCAGATCGATCCCTGTTGCCGACTTGAGCAAATCGTTAGTTGCGAATGGATCGACATAACCGTCATCGACGGGCGCC
>JALHUQ010000423.1 GCA_022866645.1 Woeseiaceae bacterium
GAGCGACGCACATTGAGGGCACGCGATGTCCCGACTGCGGCTGGGCGGCGCGATGCCGTATTGCCGCAATTTGTCCCGGCCGGATTCGGTAATCCAGTCGGTCGTCCATGGCGGCGCCAGGACACGTTTGATTACGACTTCATCCAGGCCATGACCTTTGAGCGCCTCGACAACGCTGGCCTCAATGACCTCAGTCGCCGGGCACCCGGAATAGGTCGGAGTTAAGGTCACTGTCACCTTATCTTCGACGGTGACGTCGCGAACGATACCCAGGTCCAGAATGCTCAAGACTGGAATCTCCGGGTCTGGCACGTTCGCCAGCCACTCATAGACCTGTGCCTCGCTGACCGGATTCGCTACCACGTTGCGCTCGGGAACGAGCGTTGCAAGTACTGCATTTCAGCGAGCAAAAAACCGAAGTGCTCACTGTGCTGGCCCTGCTTGCCACCGCTCACCATCCACTGCTCGTCCGGCAAGCGAAGTGTCGCTTCCGTTACCGTCCTTTCAACGTCGCGTTTCCACAAATCACGTATGGCATTGAGGTTCGGTCCGTCAAAGTCCCGTTGAAACGCCACATCGATGTCGTCGCCAGTGAACATCTCGCCGGTGTAACGCCAGGCATTATCAAGGGACGCCTGCACACGTTCCCGGCTGAATTCCGTGCCATCCCCCAAGCGGACCAGCCACTGCGCACTGTGCCGGTTGTGATATTTCACTTCCTTGATCGCGCGCGCGGCGATTTCCGACAGTCCCTGATCTGAACAGGCGATTAATGCCTCGAGCAAGTGCAGATAAAATGCTTCAAAAAGAAATTGCCGCACCAGTGCATCGCCAAAATGACCGTTGGGTTGTTCCAGCAGAAGCAAGTTGCGAAATTCGTGTTCATCTCGCATGAATGCAAATTCATCTTCGCTACGCCCGTTTCCTTCGAGCTCGCCGGCATGCGAATACAGCATGCGGGCCTGCCCGATATAATCCAGCGCGAAATTTGCGTTTGCGAGTTCCTCTTCAAGTTCCGGCTCTGCCGCAACCAGCTCGATCATGCGCTGCGCAAGAATCAGAGCGTTGTCTGCCAGGCGCAGGGTGTAGGCAATAAGTGTCTGGTCTGCACTCACAGGTTTTCGACCCCTTCGGGAATTTCGTAGAACGTCGGGTGTCGATAGATCTTGTCTTCCGCCGGTTCAAAAAACGCCGAAGTCTCGGTGGGATCGGACGCAACGATACGATCCGACCGCACTACCCAAAGACTCACCCCTTCACTGCGTCGCGTGTAGGTATCCCTCGCGTTGGACAGTGCCATTTGATCATCAGCCGCGTGCAGGCTACCGGCGTGCCGATGACTCAAGCCAGCCTTGCTGCGAATGAAAACTTCATAGAGTGGCCATTCCTGTTTCGACATATCGATTCCTCTCAAGCAGCCGCGCGGGCGGCTTGTTTACTCGCGTAAGCCTGTGCCGCCGCACGCACCCATTCGCCTTCGTTGTGTGCGTACTGGCGTTTCTCAAGACGTTGTTTGTTGCACGGGCCGTTACCAGCAACGACATCGATAAATTCCTGCCAGTCGATTTCACCGAAGGTGTAATGACCCGACTCCGGGTCGAAACTCAATTCGTCATCAGGTACACGTATACCCAGAAACTCGGCTTGCTGAACCGTGACATCCACAAATTTCTGTCGCAGTTCGTCGTTGCTGAAGCGTTTGATTTTCCACGCCATGGACTGCGCCGAGTGTTTTGATTCGGTATCGTTTGGCCCAAACATCATCAACGACGGCCACCACCAGCGATTCAGAGCATCCTGTGCCATTGCCTTTTGCGCCGCGGTTCCACGACACAGCGTTAACATGATGTCGAAACCCTGGCGCTGGTGAAAACTTTCTTCCTTACACACGCGGACCATCGCGCGAGCATAGGGACCGTAGGAACAGCGACACAGAGGAATCTGGTTCATGATGGCGGCGCCGTCGACCAGCCAGCCAATCGCACCGATATCCGCCCAGGTTAAGGTCGGATAATTGAAGATGCTGGAGTATTTGGCTTTGCCGCTCAGCAAGTCGGCGACCATCTGATCACGCGATACGCCCAAAGTTTCTGCGGCTGAGTAGAGGTACAGACCGTGGCCCGCTTCATCCTGGACCTTCGCAAGCAGTATCGCCTTGCGTTTCAGCGATGGTGCGCGAGTCAGCCAGTTGCCCTCCGGCTGCATGCCAATAATCTCGGAATGCGCGTGCTGCGAAATCTGTCGGATTAGCGTTCGCCGATAAGCCTCCGGCATCCAGTCTTTCGCCTCGATCTTCTCTTCGGCATCAACACGCTTCTGGAACGCCGCAAGCTGCTCAGCCGTTTCGACGCCCGATTGCTTGTCGTTACCCGCCTGATCCAGGCCCTGTGTGTACATCAATCACTCCAATGACAGCCGCTCAATCTGTCACGCTATTTTAACTATTTCAATGACTCTTGTATCACTTTATTCAGCCAGCAGCGGCTTGCCATTGCTGCCTGAGCGTCCCCGGAACAACATGACCAGTTCGTCGCGCTGGTTATGAATCTTCACCGTGTAGTACCCGGATCGGCGGCCACGATGGTCTTCGCTGGCCCTTGCAGTCAATTCATCTCCGAGTAAGGCCGGTCGCAGGAACTCGGCGTTGCAGGTGGCAGCAAACGATTGAACGTTATATGCGTTGCACGCGAAAGCGAATGCAGTATCGCCCAGTGCGAATACCAAACCGCCATGACAGACATCCAGGCCGTTGACCATGTCGGATCGAATAGTCATGCTAGCGGTGGCGCCGCCGACTTCCGTCACCTCAATCTCTATGCCCAGTGCCTGCGACGCCTTGTCGTCTTTCCACATGGCTTCGGCACAACGTTTCGCCAGTTCCAGTTCGGTCATTTACCTGCCCTTTTTGAAGTAGCTTTCGGAAGTCCGCCAAATCGAGTCCAAAATGCCGGGCCCGGTGCTGGCAGCGGCCCGTCCGTGGTTTCCAACGCCTTGCCGAGATACTGATCGGCCTCCCTGTGAGTTGCCAGATACAAATTTCTGCAGAGTTGATAGGCCGCCGC
>JALHUQ010000424.1 GCA_022866645.1 Woeseiaceae bacterium
GTGCCTCGCGGTGCGACCAGCGAAGAGGACTGCGCGAATGAAGCGGCACTACTCGCCGATCCAAAAGAAGCGGCGGAGCATGTGATGCTTGTCGACCTTGCCCGAAATGACCTTGGTCGTGTCGCGAAAGCCGGCTCCATCCAGGTGAATCCCTACCGCGCGATCGAGCGTTACAGCCATGTGATGCACATTGTGAGTGGCGTGGAGGGCGAGCTTGCCGCGGAGTTCGATCAATTCGATTTGTTCGCGGCGAGCTTTCCCGCCGGTACGCTGGTCGGCGCACCGAAAGTTCGGGCGATGCAGATTATCGAAGAGATGGAGCAGGTGGGCCGCGGACTGTATGCGGGAACCGCGGGCTACTTTGGCCTCAGCGGTGATATGGATCAGGCAATTACTATTCGTACGCTGGTCTTTGCCGGTGGTGAATACAGTTTTCAGGCGGGTGCCGGCATTGTTGCCGACTCCGTACCCGCCAAGGAATATCGGGAAGTGCTGGCGAAGAGCGCCATATTGAGGCGCGCCCTCGAGATGGCTGAGGCGGGATTGTAATGGCCACAAAAACATTCGCTCACGTACGCATGTTGCTGATCGACAACTATGACTCCTTTACCTACAACCTCGTGCAGGCGTTTGCTGCGCAGGGTGCTGAAGTCATGGTCTATCGAAATGACAGAATCAGTGTCGAGGCAGGTCTTGCGCTCAAACCAACGCATCTGGTCATTTCGCCCGGGCCTGGCCGACCCGATGACGCCGGTGTTTCACTGGACATGATTGCCGCCTTTGCCGGGGTCGCCCCGGTACTCGGCGTGTGTCTCGGACATCAAAGCATCGTGCAGCAGCAAGGCGGCGTGATTGTTCGAGCAGAACAGCTGATGCATGGCAAAACATCGCTGATCAAGCACGACGGAAAAACCGTATTCGAGGGACTTTCGCAGCCCTTCGTGGTCGGGCGCTATCATTCACTGTGCGCGGAGGTCGAATCGTTGCCCGACACACTCGAGATCACGGCCGAGACGGATAGAGGAGTGATCATGGGCGTGCGCCACAAGACGCTGCAGCTTGAGGGCGTGCAATTCCATCCGGAGAGCGTACTCACGCCCGAAGGTGAAACGCTGATGACAAACTTCATGCGGATGCAGAGTAAATGAGCAGGGAATACAGCGCACTCCTGGACGCGCTGTTAAACGGTGTCGCGCTCACCGAAGGGCAGGCCTATGCCTTGATGCACAAACTGGCGGAAGGCGAACTGCCACCGGCCCTTGCCGGCGCCTTGCTCGCCGGCTTGCGAGCAAAGGGCGAGACGGCTGACGAAATTCGCGGCTTCGCCACAGCCATGCGTGAACTGGCCGTGCACCCGGTCATTCCGGAAGGTGCACCCACGGTCGACACGGTTGGCACCGGCGGAGACGGTTCCGGCAGCCTCAATCTGTCTACGGGCACGGGTCTCCTCGCGGCGGCCTGTGGCTCGCGCGTGGTCAAGCATGGCAATCGCTCGGTATCGAGCCGTTCCGGCAGTGCCGACATGCTGGAGAGCCTCGGCATGCCATTGCCGCTGCATGAGCAGCAAGCAGTCGCCTGTCTCGAGGCCACGAGTTTTACCTTTCTGTTTGCTCCCGCCTACCATCCGGCAATGAAGGCGGTTGTACCGATACGCGGGGCCCTGTCTGTGCGCACGGTGTTCAATGTTCTCGGCCCGCTCACGAATCCGGCCGCGCCGCCGTTCCAGTTGATCGGCGCCTACAGCCAAGCGGCCGCCAAACTAATGGCCGACGCGCTGGCGGGCATGCCGATGGAGCGGGCATTCGTCGTTCATGGCGAACCCGGCTGGGACGAGGCAACTCCAGTCGGCGATTTCTGGCTCTACGACGTAAGGCCAGGCAAGGTCACACAAAGCAGACGCTGCCCGGAGGACTACGGCGTCGCACGGTGCAACCCACGGGATCTGGAAGGCGGCGACGCCGAGCACAATGCCAAAGAACTGGTGCGCGTTTTTACGGGAGACGATAAAGGGGCGCATCGTGATGCTTTGCTGATGGGCGCCTCGCTGGTTCTTGAAGTGCAAGGCGCAGCCAAAGATGCGAAAGAGGGCGTCGCTATGGCGGCGGCGGCGATCGATGATGGCCGCGCTGAAGCGTTTCTCGTCGCGCTCCGCGAGCACTTCAACAAAGAATGAGCGATTTCCTGAAAACGATGGCGACTAACAGTGCTGCACGGGCTGCTGCCGTGTCGTCATCCTTTACAGCATCAGACTTCGACAAGCCGGTGCTGCCGCTCAACCTGGGCGCATTCGACGTAATAGCCGAAATAAAGAACCGCTCGCCTGCCGAAGGCGACCTTAGTTATGGTGACAGTGACCTTAACTCCCGGGCACGAGCCTATGCTGCAGGCGGCGCGGCGGCGATCTCGGTGCTGACGGAGCCGAGCCGCTTTGACGGCGATCTGGCGCACCTCGAAGAGGTCGTCGCGGCGGTCCCGAACACGCCCGTCATGCGTAAAGACTTCCTGGTTGAACCGCTGCAAATACTGGAGGCGCGTAAGGCCGGGGCGAGTGGCGTATTGCTGATCCTGGCCATGTTGAGTGACGCGAAGTTACGCGAGATGCTTGACTGCGCCTGGGAGCACGGCTTGTTTGTGCTGCTGGAATCCTTCGATGAAGACGACCTCCGTCGGACTTCCGCCTTGCTCGAAAACCCCATGGATCACGATAAGGCCGAAGGCGGCCACATGCTGGTCGGCGTCAATACGCGAAACCTGAGAACGCTTGCCGTGGACGCCGACAGATTGCGGAAGCTGGCATCAATACTCCCCAAAGCAATCTGCGTCGCTGAAAGCGGCTTGTTGGTCCCTGCCGACGCGGCGCGAGTGGCCGCATGGGGCTATCGAATGGCCTTGGTCGGTAGCGCGTTGATGCGCAGCAAAGACCCTGCAGCCTTGATCACCGCGATGCGCGACGCAGGAGGTGCAGCGTGAGCGTGTTCGTGAAAATTTGTGGCCTGAGTAAAGCAGACGATGTGCATGCGGCTGTCGAGGCAGGCGCGGATGCCATCGGCTTTGTATTCGCGAAATCAGTGCGCCAGATCACAGCTGCACAGGCCGCCGCCATCAGCGCGGCCGTGCCCGCGCACATCAAGCGCGTCGCCGTCATGCTGCATCCTGCGAATGAGGAGTGGCAGGCCGTGTTGCGGGAGTTCTCGCCGAACGCACTGCAAACCGACGCCGAAGATTTTGCGATACTGGATGTTCCCCACTTCGTGGAACAATGGCCTGTCTTTCGTGAAGGCGGGTTAGAGCCGGACACCAACGGCACCTACGTTTACGAAGGGCACAAGAGTGGCCAGGGCGTGAGCGTTGACTGGTCACTGGCGGCAGAGTTTGCGCGCGACGGCAACATGATTCTGGCGGGCGGCCTTGCTGTGCAAAACGTCGCGGAAGCGATAGCGACCGTTCGGCCGTTCGGCGTCGATGTGTCCAGCGCTGTTGAATCAGCGCCAGGGCAGAAAGACGAGCAATTGATCAAGAACTTCCTTAGTGCAGTGCGAGCTGCGGAGAAAAATCTATGAGCACCCTGTTCGCTGCTGACGAAGCGAAGCGACTACTCGATGCCGCCATCAGAGGTGAAATGCCCGACGAGCGCGGCCGTTTTGGTCCTTTCGGAGGTCGATACGTGCCGGAGACGCTGGTACCGGCCTTCGACCGGCTCGAAGCCGGAGTGAAAGAGCACCTTCATGCAAGCGACTTTCAGGCTGAGTTTCAAAAGGAATTGCGCGAGTGGGTTGGTCTCCCGACGGCGTTGACGTTTGCGCCGCAACTCAGCAAAGCGTGGGGAGCCGAGGTCTGGATCAAGCGAGAAGACCTGGCGCACACAGGCGCGCACAAGATCAACAACGCGATCGGCCAGGCGCTGCTCGCGAAACGACTGGGCGTAAAACGAGTCATCGCCGAAACGGGCGCCGGCCAACACGGCGTTGCGGCTGCGGCCGCCTGTGCACGTGTTGGATTGTCCTGCAGCGTCTATATGGGCGCCGTGGACATGGAGCGGCAGGCGCCCAATGTGGATCGTATTCGCAGACTTGGCGCCGAAGTCATCGCGGTGGAGTCGGGCGATAAAACCTTGCGCGCCGCGATTGATGAAGCGATGCGCGAATGGGTCACTGATCCTGACGGCATCTATTACTTGCTGGGTTCGGCGGTCGGCGCACACCCCTACCCGTATCTCGTCCGCGAGTTGCAGTCGGTGATTGGGCGGGAGGCTCGACAACAAATGCTGGATCAGGCCGGCGGCTTACCCGACGTCGCGTTTGCGTGCGTCGGTGGTGGCTCAAACGCGATCGGACTCTTCTATCCCTTGCTGGCCGACGACATAGAACTGATTGGTGTCGAGGCCGGCGGTATCGGCGATGGGCTGGGCGAAAACGCAGCGACACTGGCGACCGGAACTCCCGGAGTGTTGCAAGGTTCATACACCATTATCTTGCAAGACGACGATGGGCAGGTCCAGGAGACGCAGTCCATTTCTGCGGGACTCGACTATTCCGGTGTTGGACCCGAGCACGCCCTGCTTCAGGCTATAGGCCGGGTGAAGTACATCTCGGCGCGAGATAACGAGGCACTCGAAGCGCTCGAAGAGCTGTGTGCAACCGAAGGCATTCTGACCGCGCTCGAAACTGCGCATGCCTACGCAGCGGCACGCGAATACGCGAAACAGAATCCGGGCAAGCGAATTCTCATTGGCAACTCGGGCCGCGGCGACAAAGACATGCCGACACTCTCTCAACTTCCAGCAAGGACACGCCGTTATGAAGGCGCATGAGCGATTGAGTGCGGCCATTACTGCCGCGACTGATTTGGGCCGGACGGCACTGGTGCCGTTTATTACGGCTGGCTACCCGGAGCCGAAGGACTTCATAGCAACATTGCAGGACGTCGCGTCAGTCGGCGATGTCGTCGAGATCGGCATTCCTTTCTCGGACCCGATGGCGGACGGTATGACGATTCAGCGCTCGAGTTTCATCGCCCTGCAAAAAGGCGTCAGTCTGAAATGGATTTTCGATCAGCTGGATTCTGCCAGCGGTGAAATCGACGCGCCGTTGGTCATTATGTCTTACCTGAATCCACTACTGGCATTCGGTTTCGACGCTCTGGCAGAGCGTTCGCTGGCGGCCGGCGTTTGCGGCTTTATTGTTCCCGACCTGCCGTTTGAGGAAAGTGACGATCTTCGAGCAGCGCTGGAAGCGCGCGGACTCGGCCTTATACAGCTCGTCACTCCGGCGACACCGGACGCAAGATTGAAAAAACTGTGTGATGCATCCCGTGGATTTGTTTACGCGGTCACGATCACCGGCATAACAGGCGGTGGCGCAGGGTTGCCGACTGATCTTGCCGACTACCTCGCCAAAGTGGTGTCATTCTCGACGATTCCGGTCTGTGCGGGTTTCGGTATCCGTGCGGCAGAAGATATTGCCGCTGTCGGTCTGTACGTGTCGGGTGCGATAGTCGGTTCGGCGCTGGTCGAAGTTCTTGAGCGTGGCGAGGATCCAAAGCCGTTCCTGAAGTCACTTATCCGCTAAGGCATGCCTCGGGAAAGCAGCGACATCCCCGCTATCTCGGAGCGAAGAATCGCGGCGATCTTTTCAGCGTGCATCGGGCGGCTGATCAAGTAGCCCTGAGCCAGATTACAGTTGCAGCTTTTCAGAAACTCGAGCTGCCGGACGGTCTCCACGCCTTCCGCCGTGACCTCGATATCCAGTCCTTGCGCCATAGCAATTGCCGCGCGAATGATGCGTTGGTGACTGTTGTTGTTTTCAACATCCGCGAGGAGCGTCTGATCGAGTACGAAGCTGTCGATAAAGCCGCTGTCGATTGATTCAAATGAGACATCACGTGTGCCGAAATTGTCCAGCGAAAGTCGGACGCCCAATTTACGCAACTGCCGCAAAATCTCATGTTCGGATTCGCGATTCTGCATCATGTCACCGTCACAGATTTCGAGCTCGATGCAACCGGGATCAAGCGCAGTGTCGGCAAGCACTTTCGACATTACAGTAACGAGCCGTTTGTGCATTAACTGTTGCGGCGACACATTGATGGCCATCGACAAGTCCGGCAGCTCGAATCGCCGCTGCCATGAGGCGAGTTGCCGACAGGCGGTTGCGACGACCCATTCACCGGCGGAGTGAATAAGACCGCTGCTTTCAAGTATGGGCAGGAAACGGGGGGGCGCTAATAGTCCAAAGCGCGGGTGTTGCCAACGCAACAAAGCCTCAAGTCCGATCAGCCGATTGCTGGCGAGGTCGATACGCGGTTGGTAATGCAGTACAAACTCGTTGCGTACAAGCGCATGTCTCAACCCTCCCTCAAGCTCCTCGCGTTGCGCTAGCTTGGTGTTCAAGGCGCCGGAGAAATACTGGAATCGGCCGCCGCCTCGCTTTTTGGCTTCACACATGGCGATGTCGGCAGCTTTGATGAGTTTCTCGGCCGTCGTGCCGGCGTCAGGATACATCGCAATACCGATACTCGGCGTCGCATAAACTTCGCTGTTGCCAATCTCGTATTTTTCCGAAAGTACCAACAACAGTTTTTGCGCGGCGGCAGCCGCATTTCCCACCGCACCAAAATCTTCCAGGCATACGACAAACTCGTCGCCACCCCAGCGGCCACAGAAATCGCCCACACGAAGATTGGATTGCAATCGTGTCGCGACCTGGCGTAGCAAGGCATCGCCTGTATCGTGACCGAGCGTGTCGTTA
>JALHUQ010000425.1 GCA_022866645.1 Woeseiaceae bacterium
AGTAATGGTCTGGTGATTGTATTTGTTCGGAAATACGCCCCGTGGGTGGAGCATTGAGCTGATCTGATTACGCAACATCAGTGCCGCAACCTGAAATCGGAAGATCTTGATTCCACCCGAGGTGGAGCCGGCGCAGGCACCGGCAAAGGTCATGAAGAAAAACGCAGCGGCGGCCAGGCCGCCCCACAAGTTATAGTCGATCGACACATAACCGGTAGTCGTGATAATTGAGATCGAGCTGAACGCTGCGATACGCAGCGCATCACCAAGCGGCAACTCATAGGAGATGGCGAGCCACGCGGTAATTGATGCGACTGCCACGGCGACAAAGTAGGCATAACCGCGCACCTGTTGATCGTCGATGAGCGCTCGCCTTCGCCCTCGGACAAACCGCACCATGAGAACGAAAGGCAGGCCTGACAAAAACATGAATATTGTACTGACCCAGATGACATCCGAGTCTGCAAATTGACGCATCGACAGGTCCGATGTCGAGTAACCGCCTGTCGATACCGTTGTCATAGCATGATAGACCGCGTTGAACGGGTCCATACCGGCGACCCAGTAGGCCAGTGCGCAGGCGACCGAGAGCCCTAAATAGATCGCGCCAATGGATTTCGCAACCTCACTCGAGCGCGCCGTGAATTTTTCTGATTTATCGCTGGCCTCCGAACGGAACAGTCGCATGCCGCCGACACTCAAATGCGGCAAGATGGCAACCACCATAACGACAATTCCGATGCCGCCGATCCATTGCAACAATGCGCGCCACAGGAGAATGCTGACGGGCACGCTGTCGAGTCCGGTTAACACAGTGGAACCCGTGGTCGTAATACCCGAGATGGTTTCGAAAAGTGAATCCACCACGCTCATCTGCATGTCGGACAGTGCGAACGGAAGCGCACAAAACGCGCCGACCGTTACCCAGCTCGATACCGTAAGCAGGTAAAGCTGGCGCGGTACAAGCCGGAAGTCTGCGCCGCGAGTCAGCAAAGCCATCGGCAGACCGGCAAGCGCGGTCACGGCCGACGTCGTAATGAATGCACGCATATTCGTAGCGGTGTCTGCACCGGTGAACAGAATATAGCCGGCCGGCACCAGCAGTATTGCCGCGACGATCAATAGCAGTACGCCAAGGACAAAAACGATAGGGCGCAGGTCAAACAATGCTCATACCCCGAACGGAAACTTGAGTCGACAGAGGTGAAACTCCGGTACTTTCGACGTGATCATGACACGATTATCGCCTGGCGGCATTTCGAGCATCAGCACGAATTGCCATGGCGGAGTCGGGTTAGGCTTTGCGCGTGTTGAGAAAGGCTTGTTCGGAAATTCGCGTGTTCGCTTCCACCTTCGCGAGGTACTCGTAGAACGCCTTGCCGATCTTTTCCGACGCCGGATCCGAGGCCATCAGTTCGGCGACGATTTCCGCTGTAATGGTCTTTAGATGTTGCAGCACGTCATCGGGAAACGCGCGCAGTTCAATGTTCGGATCGGCCAGCAATTGCTGTAAAGAATTTGCATTGCCGTTCGTGTATTCGGCGGCCATATCAACCGTTATCGATTGACAGGTCACTTCGACCAGGGCCTGAAGGTCATCCGGCAAGGAATCCCAGGCTTTCTGATTGATGATGCACTCAAGACCTGGGCCGGGCTCTTGCCAACCCGGGTAGTAGTAATAGCGCGCCGCTTTGTGCAGACCGAAAGAGACGTCGTTGTACGGGCCGACCCATTCTGTCGCGTCGATCGCGCCTTGTTGCAGTGAGGTAAAAATCTCGGCGCCGGGCAGGGTGACGGGCGTCCCGCCCGCGCGGCGCAATACCTCGCCGCCGAGGCCGGGAATTCGCATCTTCAGACCCTTCAGGTCCTCGATACCGTTGATCTCCCGATTGAACCAGCCGCCCATCTGTACACCCGTATTGCCACAGGGAAACGGCACGAGATTGAAGGGTGCGTAAAGTTCGCGCCATAGCGCCAGGCCACCGCCGTAATGCAGCCAGGCGTTGAGCTCCATATAGGTCAGTCCAAACGGAATTGCCGTAAAGAACTGCGCGGCGTCGACTTTGCCCTTGTGGTAATACGACGCATCGTGACCCATCTCGACCGCGCCGCGGCTGACTGCGTCGAAAACCTCAAACGCCGGGACCAGCTCACCGCCACCATAAACCTTGATTTTCAGGCGGCCGCCGGAGGCTCGATTAAGGCGCTCCGCCAGATTCTCGACGGCCATGCCGAGGCC
>JALHUQ010000426.1 GCA_022866645.1 Woeseiaceae bacterium
CGAGCTCGACAGACTCAACGCGGTGCCGATGTTCCAGCCCGGCACACTCAACATTGTCACGCTACCGGCGGGGGCCACCAGCAACAGCAACCCGAACGGCGGCACGGCGGGTAGCGGGCTGCTTGATATATCCGGCCTCAATCTCGCGGGTACCGGCGACAGCATCCTCATCGAGTTCGAGGTACAGCTCGTACCCGTCATCACCAACGGCAGCTACGTGCTCAACCAGTCGAACGCCAGTTTTGCCGGCTTCCCCATTGCGATCAGTGACGATCCGAACCAGAACGGTCAGGCCGATCCGAACGTCGCCGGCGATGAGGACCCGACACAAATCCTGATTCAGTCAGCGCCGGCGTTCGACATTAACAAAGTCTCGTCCTACATCGAGGGCAGTCCGACCGTGCTGCTGGCCGGCGAGACGCTGCGTTACACGATCACCGTACAAAACATCGGCACCGAGAACGCGACGGGCGTCGACATCACCGACCAGGTTCCAGCCAATACGACGTACGTGGCGGGCAGCACGACGCTCAATGGCGTAGCGCTCCCGGATGCCGCTAACGGCGCTACACCGCTGACCGACGGCATCCTCGTGAACGCGCCGCAGGACACCACGCCAGGCAACATGAATGCTGCGGTGGCCGACAACATCGCAACGATCGTCTTCGACGTCGTCGTCTACCCGGATGTGCCGAACGGCACGATCCTGTCGAACCAGGCGTTTGTGACGGTCGTCGACTACGGACTCGGCGATCTCCCCTCCGACGATCCGCGGACGCCATTGCCCGACGACCCGACCCGCGATGTGGTCGGCAACTACCCGTTGATATTTGCGCCGAAGACTGCGGCACTGCTCGTCGACAACAGCTCGCCCGGTGTCATCGACCCGGGTGACGTGCTGCGCTACACGATCACGGTTTACAACAACGGTAACGTGCCCGCCACGGCGGCCGAGCTGTCCGACGATGTGCCGGTCTACACCACTTATGTTGCCGACTCGTTGACGTTAAACGGGCTGCCGGTTGGCCAGCCGGACGCCGGCGTGTCGCCGCTGATCGACGGCATTGCCATCAGTTCTGCCGACCTGACGCCGCCGCTGCCGGGTGTCGGCGAAGGTACCATCAACCCCGGGCAATCGGCGCTCGTGCAGTTCGATTTGCTGGTGGACGCTGCGGTGCTGCCGGGATCACTGATAACGAACCAGGCCACTGTTTACAGCGCCGAGGTTCCCGTGACCTTAACGGACGGTGACGGCAACCCGGCCACCGGTCCCGAGCCGACTGTTGTCGTTGTCGGCGACGTGCAGCAACTGTCGATCATCAAGGAAGTCATCGTGGTCGGTGGCGGCGCGGCCCTGCCGGGCGAGATGCTGGAGTACACCGTAACGGTTCGCAACATCGGCACGGTTCCGGCGCTCTACGCGACGCTGTACGACGACCTCGACGCCGTGACGCCGGGTTATCTGGCCTACGTTGATATGTCAGCCACGCTAAACGGCCTGATGAACGGCGTGACATTCGTGGGCACCCTGATTACCGCCGATTACTTTAATGAGTATGGCCCGCTGAATCCGGGCGAACAGGCGATCCTGAAGTTCCGCGCAATCATCGATCCGAATCTGCTCGTCGGTACGACCATCACGAACCTCGGCCAGGTCTCGTGGGACGATCCGCTGCGCTGGGCCGAGGCCAGCGTATCGCTCGACGTTGGCGCAATGCCCAACGCGGGCATGTTAAGCGGTGACGTATGGCACGACGCTGACCACGACAACACGCCCGACGCGGTCGAGCGGCCGCTCGCGGGCTGGACGGTGGAACTCTTCCTCGACAGCCGGCCGATACGATCGATGCTGACGGGCGTGGACGGAAAGTACCTGTTCACCAACGTCACGCCGAACTATGTGCCCGGCCAGTTTTACACGCTGCGTTTCCGCGCGCCTGGCGCAGTCGGAACCACAGCCATGATGGGCATGACGGACTCCGACTTCACGGACGGCCAGCAGGGTATCTATGAAATCGACGTTCAGGAAGGCAGCAACCTGCTCGATCTGAACATGCCGGTCGACCCTAACGGTGTCATCTATAACTCGGTCTCGCGGACGCCGGTCACGGGCGCAACCGTGTCGCTGGTCGATGCCCGGAACGGGCTGGCCGTGCCGGACGACTGTTTCGACGACCCGAATCAGCAGGACCAGGTCACTGTGTCGAACGGCTACTACAAATTCGACCTGAACTTCTCCGACCCGGCGTGCCCGAGCGGACTGAATTACTCCGTCCTCGTAACCACGCCGGGGGGCACAGCCTATATTCCTGGCGTATCGGCATTGATCCCGCCGACCACGGACGTGACGACCTTGCCGTTCGACGTGCCGGCCTGTTCGGGCTCGACGAACGACGCCGTGCTTGCGACCGCTCAATATTGCGAAGCGCAAGCGTCCGAGTTCGCACCACCAACGTCGATTCCGGCCCGCAGCCCCGGTACCAACTACCATTTGTTCCTGAACCTGGACGATACCCGGGCGCCGGGCTCGAGCCAGCTCTTCAATAACCACATTCCGCTCGACCCGCGACTCGATGGCGCCGTAGCGATTACCAAGTCCACGCCGAAGCTGAACGTCGTGCGCGGCGATCTCATTCCCTACATTATTACGGTGACCAACTCCTATGGCGCGGACCTGTACGACGTCAACGTTATCGATCGCTACCCGGTCGGCTTCCGCTACATAGAGGGTTCGGCACGATTTGACGACGTACCGAACGAGCCCATAGTCGTCAACGGCCAGCTGATCTGGTCAGGCCTAGTGCTTGAGACAGACGCGCGCCACGAAATCAAATTGTTGCTCGCTGTCGGCGCTGGTGTGACAGAGGGCGAGTTCGTCAATCGCGCCTACGCGATCAATGCACTGACCGGCATGAGTATGTCCGAGGAAGCCACGGCAAAGGTACGTGTCGTCCCGGATCCGACCTTCGACTGCACCGACGTCACCGGCAAAGTATTCAATGACGCCAATCGCGATGGCTACCAGGACAATGATGAAGAAGGCCTGGCGGGAGTGCGCCTGGTAACCGCGACCGGATTGGTTGCAACTACCGACACCTACGGTCGCTACCACATTACCTGCGCTATCGTTCCGAACGAAAACCGCGGCAGCAATTTTGTGCTGAAGCTTGATGACCGAACCCTGCCGAGCGGATTTCGTTCGTCAACGCGTCCGGTACAAGTGCAGCGAGCAACTCGCGGTAAGGCGTTGCGAATGAACTTCGGAGCGTCGATTCACCGCGTCGTCGGTCTCGATATCGCTGACGCCGTATTCGAGCCCAATGAAGTCACCATGCGTCAGCAGTGGATTCCACGAATCGCCATGCTGATCGAAGAGCTGCAAAAGGCACCCGCGACCTTGCGTCTTTCCTACGCCGCCGATGTTGAACCGGAAGCGCTGGTCGAGCGACGCCTGGAGAGTCTGAAAGCGCAGATAGCGGACGCCTGGAAAGAGCTCGATTGTTGTTATGAGCTCGTCATCGAGCCCGAGATCCAGTGGCGCCTGGGCAAGCCGGCGGAACAGCCGCGGAGGGTTGAGGAATGAAAGCATTGACCCGCTTGAGCGCACTGTTGTTATGGCTGCCGATGGTTGCGACCGCACAGGGTGTCGATGAGACCTCGATCGGCGAGGCCGTCGAACGCCACCTGACGACGGATCTGGAGTTCACGCAGTGGGTTCAGGATCCGGAGCGCCTCAAAACAGAAGCGAGTGATGTGATCGAGACTCGCGAAACGCTCGAGGATGGCCTGGAAACGGTCAAGCTTGGCAACGTCGTCGCGCCGATCCTCTTCGAGACCGGCGTCGCACAGATTCCGGACGGCACGGTCGAGGCCCTCGGTAAGATTCTCGATGGCATGAAAGACCGGCTGAATGTTCGCCTGCATCTCGTCGGCCACGCAGACAACCAGCCACTGTCGCCGCGTTTGGTCGAAATTTATGGGGACAACCTGGGCTTGTCGCATGAGCGAGCGGGCGAAGTCGCAGAGCACATGCAAACGGCGCTCGCGCTGCCGGCCGAAGCGGTTACCTATTCGTGGCTGGGTGATCAGAACCCGGTCGCATCCAATAGCACCGCGGCGGGACGGGCACAGAATCGTCGCGTCGAAGTGGAGGTTTGGTATGACGAGGTTCGTGACCAGGTTGGTCTCGAGGAGTATCTCGTCGAACACGAAGTCACAGCGGTCAAAGTCTGTCGCATCGAAACGGTTTGTAAACTGCGATACGTCGACGGACACGCGCGGCGCGCCCGGGTGCAGAACCTGATCGCACCACTGCATTACGACACGGAGTCTGTAGAGATAGACGATGCCTTCATCGAGCAGGTACAGCAGGGATTCAGTAACCTGGCTGGCAAAGAAAACGTCGTCGTGAAGTTTGTCGGCTACACCGACGGTAACCCTCTGCTCGGTCGCGCAGAACGAATTTACGGTGACAACACGGGCCTGTCCAAAGCGCACGCGCGTCGCGTTGCGCTGGCCGTACAGGACGAACTCAAGCTGCCGACCAGCGCTATCGAAAGCGATGGCCGTGGTTCTGACAGACCGCTGAGCAGCAATGCGACGGCGCAGGGACGAGCGCTCAATCGTCGTGTCGAAGTTGAATTCTGGTACGACGATCCTCTGCAGGATTTGCCGGATGAACCGCAAATGTGTCCGGGTGACGCTGGCGCAGAGATGGTAACGAAAGTCTACGATCCGCCCTGGGGAGCAATTGACAACATCCAGTTCGCGGATGGCCATCCCGTTGTTCAGTCCGGTTATACCGCTACCTTGCTGCGCGGGCTTGAGGATGTGGCTGACAAGACTAATCCACGGCTACGCTTCGTTGGCTACACGCGCAACGAGCGGCTTGCTCGTCGTACCGCGGGTGTTTATGAAGATGACGTCGGCTTGTCCGCATCGCGGGCGCGTCGGGCGATGGAACAAATTGTTGCCGACATGAAGCTCGATGCGGCACAGGCCGAATTCGAAGGACGCGGCTATGTGTACTCGGATGACGTCGTCAACGCCGGATTCATCCAGGGTGACGACTCGCATGTTTCGGTTCAGGTCATCTATGACGAACTCGCGGTTCTGGATGATTTCGAGGGTGTCGATGTTACGCGCATGACGCGTGAGGTCAGCCCGGAGAATCCGCTGGCCCTGAACCTGATGCGGATCACCGTGGACGGCGAACCCATCGACGATCCAAAGCGCAGCTCGGCGGATATCCAGCGTTGTACTGACGTTGCTCTCGCGAAGGCGGACATTAA
>JALHUQ010000427.1 GCA_022866645.1 Woeseiaceae bacterium
ACGGGCCGACAGCGAGCGGGTTGAGCGATCGAACCAAGGACTAGTTGTCGCCGTCGTCTTTGCGCCTCTGCAATTCATTGCGAATCGATTCCAGATCCAACGGCGGCTCATCTTCCGTTGGCGCTACAGCGCTGACGGGTGCATTGCCACCATCCGTCGCTTGCATCGTATTGACTGGGCCGGACGAGGAAACTGCCTGCGCCGAACGTTCCGGGATTACCGCCTGCGGCGAGTTTCCGGAATCGGCTTCTCCAACCGACGATTGATCTTCCCTGGGTGGCGCCACACCGAACTGGGCCAGATACTCAGCCTCTATTCTCCGTCGCTCGGCGTCTGCCACTCGCTGTCGCGCCTGTGCGGCTGCTTCCTGCGTCCCTCGAAACGCCTGACGCTTGCGCTCAGACCGGGCTTCCTGTTCAGCGCGGCGGACCGCGGCGTCCTTCGATTCGATCAGTTGCGACGCCTGGCGGGCGTTGACGCATTCGGGATCGTAACGTGTCGCGTTTCGATTCTCGGAACAACGCACCATTGCGGCCTCGAGCATCATCGGGTTCGCCATAAAATCAGCCGCCGAACGCGGCGGTCGATCCTCAGCACAAGCAGCCAAGAGGCTAATTCCGCTCAGGATCAGAGTCAGGTGTGTATGAATACTACGCATCGTTCGATAGTCGGTCTTTGTTGGCCAGTGGCATTTGTTGCTGGGGTTGCGAGAGTGATAGTAGCAAAAATGTCAAATCGTGATATCGGCTCGAGTTCGCAGTTTTGAACGGAACTGGCCAGATTTCGCGCTATAGTCACCGGTCGCAGGCTCACAAGGAAAGAATCTTGTCTGATTCCAGTCAGTTTTCGCTGCTCGGCCAACGACGCTTCGCGCCCTTCTTCGGCACACAGTTCCTCGGCGCCCTGAATGACAACATATTCCGCAATGGTCTTGTGATCCTGATCACATTTCAGGGCGTCAGCGTCCTTGGCATGGGTCACACTGTCCTCGCGAATGTGGCCGCATTTCTTTTCATACTTCCGTTCTTCCTTTTTTCCGCGACGGCGGGACAACTCGCGGACAAGTACGAGAAGTCCATGTTGATGCAGCGCATAAAGTTGCTTGAAATTGGATTGATGACGCTCGCCGCAATCGCCCTGCTCTCACAACAATATGCAATTCTGTTGTTTGTTTTGTTTCTCATGGGCTGTCAGTCCACGCTGTTTGGTCCGGTGAAGTACGCCTATTTGCCGCAAAAATTGCATAGCGATGAATTGATTGGCGGCAACGCTCTTGTCGAATCCGGAACCTATGTCGCGATAATTGTTGGCCTGATCGTCGGCGTCGAAACAGTCGATTTCCAATCCGACCGGCAAACCTTGCTGGCGTTTACACTCGTCGGCGTGGCCTGTGTCGGATACCTCGCAAGTCGCCAGATACCAAAAACCGATGCGGTTGATGCCGAGCTAAAAATTAACTGGAACGCCTGGCAGGAAACCTGGCACATCGTCAGTTTCGCTCGCGAAGAGAAGAGCGTCTTTCTATCCATACTTGGAATATCCTGGTTCTGGTTTTTTGGGTCAGCGATGACTATCCAGATTCCCGCTTATACCGCGGACATCCTCCATGGCAATGAGTCCGTCGTAACCACCTTGCTTGTTGCATTCGCTGTCGGTGTCGGAATCGGATCATTGCTTTGCGAACGCATGTCCGGACGCCGAATCGAGCTGGGTCTGGTTCCATTCGGGTCGATTGGCATGAGTCTCTTCGCGGTCGATTTGTATTTTGCACAGCCTGACGCTGCGCTCACCAGCGTATCGTCAGTCAGCGATTTCCTTAGCCGTGCCGGCAGTTGGCGAATTCTCGCAGATCTCGCCCTGCTCGGTGCGTTCGGCGGCTTCTACAGCGTACCGTTATACGCGCTCATTCAAAAACGCTCTGAACGACGACACCTTTCACGCATCATCGCCGCCAACAATATTATCAATTCTCTGCTAATGGTCAGTGCCGCAATAATCAGCATTGTCATTCTGAAGTCCGGCTTCTCGATACCTCAGCTGTTTCTTTTCATCGCTGCGATGAATGCGGTGGTCGCAATTTACATTTATTCGCTGCTTCCCGAATTTCTAATGCGATTTCTCGCGTGGTTGGTCATTAACATCGTGTACAGAATCCGCCCGACCGGACTCGAGAACATTCCCAAGACTGGCCCCGCCATCGTTGTGTGTAACCATGTCAGTTTCATGGACCCGATTATTCTTGGGGGATCCGTCGCACGACCAATGCGCTTCGTCATGTACTACAAGATATTTCAAATGCCGTTTCTCAGTTTCCTTTTCCGCAACGCAAAGGCAATCCCAATTGCATCGAAGTCCGAGGATGAGGAGCTGATGAGAGCTGCTTTCGAGAAAGTTGACGCTGAACTCGCAGCCGGCAACATAGTCTGCGTTTTCCCAGAGGGCGGGTTAACCACTGACGGTGAAGTACAGCACTTCAAACCCGGTATCGAGAAGATAATCGAACGGCGCCCGGTTCCTGTAATTCCGGTTGCTCTCGGACGCTTGTGGGGAAGCTGGTTCAGCCGCCGAAAAAGCGGTGGGATCCGCAAAATTCCGGGGCGACTTTTCGCCCGCGTTCCGGTTGTCATCGGAACACCTGTCGCACCTGCAGACGCCAGCGCCGAAAGCCTGGAATTGCTGGTCAGAACGCTTCGTGGGGATATGCGTTAAGTCGATCGCCCCATTCTTGCAGCAGCTCGTTGCCGTTGCCAAACAGCCCGGCCGACGAAGAGCCGCTGAAATTCAACTCGACGATTTCGATATACCCGTTCTTCGCTATCGGCAGGTACACCGCGCGCTTGCGCCCGGAATCTGGAAGTCCGTTGCCGTGCACGATGCCGGCGCCGAGGAGGGGTCGTGGAACGAATAAAGCGTCTATCCAGTTCAAACCGGAATTCGAGGAGCTCGCCTGATGCACCCAACGTGAGGTCGTGAAGTAAACTCGCGCACCGCTGGTTCCGAAAGTGATTTCCTGCACATCCGACGGCAATTGCAAAGTCGCATCGCCTATTCGTCCCTCCGACAGCCTGAATTGGCTCGCAAGATTGTCTTCGTCCACCACAATCAAGAAGTCACCATTGGGCGCAGCGCGCAGCAATCGAATTCCGACTGGACCTTGCCAGACCTGCTGCATATTCCAGTTGCCACCGGCAGAGCGAGCCAGCAGTTGCACTGTACCGTCATCGCCACCGAGAAAAAGACGGTCCTCTGCCGCGAATGTCAGACTGGTATACGCGCTTCCGAATCCATGTTCCGAGACGACAGTCCCAGCACCAATGTCAATAACAAAAACGCGACTGCCACTCAACAGGCCGATGAAACCGCCGTCCGGCGAAAATTCGATGCGCGATATCGGCGGTCCGGGTACATCAATTATGGCGGCGAGCGGCTCGCCACTGCCGGTCATCCACAGTCGCACGCTATTATCTGCAGCGACGCTCGCTGCCAGTAACTCCGATGGTGCGACTGCCACCAGGCGAACTTCACTATTGTGTCCGACAAAACTGAGGTCCTCGCTGATCTGCGCAATGTCAGCCAGCGTTGCGCCGGAGGGTACTATGTGGACGTGCCCTGCGGGATCACCAATTGCGACAAACGAGCCGTCCGCCGCTACGCCGACTGGACGATCCGCCGCCGGACTCCAGATTACGTGGGTATCGGACTGTTTAGTTCCGTCGCCAACGGCGCTCGCAGCAGGTACGCGCCAGATTCGCGGTTCATCGTCAGCACTGCCCGTCAGCAATATTTGTTCATCCCGACTAAACGCCAGCATATCCACTGGCTGATTCGCGTCCCGAACACCAAGCGGCGGTCCGATCATTTTTCCATCTTCGCTGCTGAAAATCTGAAACCCGGTTTCTGGGCGACCGGCTGCGAAGATGTTTCCTGAAGGTGAAAATGCGAACTGCCAGTTCCCGCTACCGAACTCCTCCAGCAGAGGACTCCGCGGCTTTTTCGTATTCCAGAGCGTAAGGCCAGAGTCAGGATAAACGGCGCCCATCGTCGAACCGTCGGCCGACAAGCTAATGGACGCCGGCTGCGTCGGCAGGTCAAACTGCCCTAACAGTTCCGATGACTGAAAGTCCCAAAGTCGAACGGCCCTATCGAAATCAGCGACCGCGACCCGGCTGCCCGCCGCATCAATTGCCACGAGGGCAGGTACACCTGCAATGGCGACTTCTGCAGCGACCCGCCCGTCATCCAGATTCCACAATTCCAGTCGACTCTCAACGTCACCGCGCCGCTCGACAAACAAGTGTGTCCTGTCCGACGTCAGCTTCGCCGTGTTGCTTGCTGCACCAACCGGTAGCGACGTGATGCGATCTCCAGTCGCCGTATCCCAGAGATTGACCTTGTCCTGCGAGGCCGAAATCAATCGCCGCGTGGAAGCGTCGAGGCCTATCAGCGTCTCGCTTTCAGGAAGTGCGATGGCGCGTACTGGCTCAGCGAAAGTCAAATCCCAAATCCTGGCGCTGTCACTTTGCACGGCCCGCGCGACGGCATACCGACCTGACGAGTCAAACCAGATGTTATCTGTCTCGCGCTCCACCGGGTCGGGAATATTCAGGCCGCGCTGAAAGTACTCTACGGCGCCCTGCGAATTGAGTTTCAGATTCCAGCCGACCAACTGTCCGGCGACTCCAAGCGCTTCGTCGCGAACGCTGATACTCCAGGTACCGCTCAACGACTCACCAATCAATTCGCTAAGTTGCTGATCTGGAATCCGGATGTCGTCATTGCTCGACGCGCGTTCCATGCCAGTTTCGATTTCGACCGTTCGGCCAGACGGAGCGATTATCTTGATACGCAAATCTGCCATCCGTGCATGGCTGATATTCAGTGTTAGCCCGATTCGGCTAACTCCGCCCGCTCGGTCGACGATGACCCGCCGTAGCAAAGGGTTAACCTCCAACGCTGTCATCGACCACGGCTCGCGGCCTTGCAACCCTTGGGGCGTATACGAATATTGCGAAATTGCTGCGCCAACCGCTGTCGTCAGCACCATACCGGTCGGGTCGAAAACAGTTGTCCCGGTCGATATCGCCGGCAGCGTAGCCTGCAGCAGCGGATAGTCGTCACCAATGAGCGCCGCCGCTCGCTGGCGGCGTGCCGAAGTCGCAAAGACAAACGACCTGATCTTTGCCAGCAGTGCCTCGTCTCTGTCCTCCTGCCGCACAGCAAGACTGTGTTTTCGATCCCAAAAATTCGCTTTGAACTGTTCTGCAAGGTGGCCTGAATCGGGCAAACCCGAAACGAGCGTCGCCAGCTGCTTAATCTCGATCTCATCACTGCTTGCGGACGCGCGCCGTTGCAAAAAATTTCGAAATAGATTTTCCGCGGTGTCTGCATGCCCCGGAAATGAGCGAAAATTCTCGTAGGCCTCGATCGCGACGGGTATCTCCACCTCATCGGATGTCAGTGCGCGCACGTATGGCCCCGGTAACCATTGCGTGTACCAAAGCGGGATCAACGCGAAGAGCAGCAAGACACCAGCGACAATTGCAGGAACTTTGAATCGGATCGGCAGATTTTCGTTCGCCCAGCGGGCTGTAAAAACCAATTCGTACAATCTGTTGCGGACGCTTAGGTTGCTCTCTTCATCGATGACCAACAGACCGACTGCCATAAGGCGTCTTTGCAGTGCAGAGCCGAGGTCTGCGGGCACCTCTACTCCCTTGCGGATTTTGCCGTACAAATTCAGTAGCGGCTCGCAGCGCTTTTCGTCATTAGCGATGGCGCGGTGAATATGACTCATGTGTGGTTCGCTGTGAAGAGCTGCGCGACCCGCTAGTTGCAAGTTCGCAATTCGATCCACAATTTCTTCGATGTTTTCGCCGCCTGGCTCCCGAGCGACAGCGCGTGCAAGTTTCTGGCTTAGATACGGCTGTCCGTTGGTCCAGTAGAAAATCCGGTCCAGCGCTGCCGTGGCGTCATCTCGATTCCGATTGAGTTCGGTCGCGAATAACTCCAGATCGGCACGCGAGAAGTCGTTAAGTATTACCTGTCGTGTGACGTTAAACGGCGATAGTTCGGCTTCCTGCATCAAGCTGACCGGATCGCACTCACCCAGTAGCACAAAACTCAGTCTTGAAAAGTCGGGATCCGTCGTCCGGGCATTGTGCGCCGCACGAATACTCGTGAGTAACTGATCAGCGAACGGAAGCTTCTCCATGCACTGTATTTCGTCAACAAATACGACTATCGGTTCAGCAATGTGCTGCAGGATGACCTCCGAATAGAACGCCAGTAGTCTCTGCCGATTGCTTAGAACGGATTTGTCATGCCACCACGACTGCAAATCGTAACGGATACGCAGTTGCCGCAGGAGGCGGTACGCGACGCTGTAGTACCAACGGCCTGAATCGGCGCTCCCTTCACGGTCGCCAATTTGTTCGAGGTCGAGAATCGCGACCTTGAAGCCCTTGCTTTCAAGACGCGCCGCGGTGGCGGCTATCAGGCTGGATTTACCACTTCTATCGGGCGCAAGGACGTGCGCATAGTTGCCGGAGATGACAATGTTGAATAGCTGATCATCCGCTCGTCGACGGATGTAGCCCGCCCGCACAGCGTGCAGCGGCAGGCCCACGCTGAAGAACTCGCCTGTTATATCCAGGCTGGCGTATTGTTGGTCCTTGTCTTCTTCGGTCGAATCCGCAGCCACATTGCTTCCCGGTAAGAACGCTAATGTATTCTCTGTAAAATCCAGCGTGACTGCCAGCGTAAGGCCATAGTGTGATGAAAATAGCTTCATGAACAAAGAGTTACTCAAGAAGGATCTTTTCGGAGAGATCTGGAAGCTCGGCGGGCGCGGCGAATTCGAAGTGCTGCGCGACACCCGCCCTGCCCGTTGGTGGCTGGTCTGGCTTGCGCGCAGTCTGTTGCGACGCGAGGCGCGTGCTTTGGCGGCGCTCGCTGGCGTTGACGGGGTGCCGCAACTTGCGAGCACTAACCACTATTCCTTGACGCGAAGCTTCTTGCCCGGCGTGCCTCTCTATGAAGATCGACCGGATCGCGCTCAATACTTCAGCGATGCGGCGCGCCTGCTAAGACGGATACACCGCGCCGGTGTCGCTCACAACGACCTCGCCAAGGAACCGAACTTGCTGGTATGCGTCGATGGATCGCCAGCCTTTATCGATTTTCAGCTCGCCTCGCACTCGCGTAGCAGAGGGCGGCTTTTTCGCATCGCGGCCAGAGAGGATATCCGCCACCTGCTAAAGCACAAGCGGACATACAGGCCGGACTTGCTGACCTCGCGGGAACGGTCGATTCTTGACTCCCCAACGATTCTGTCCCGAGCCTTCATGTCGCTCATCAAACCTGTTTACCTGTTCGTGACACGGCGGCTGATGGGATGGTCTGATCGTGAGGGTGCCGCAGAACGCTGAAGATTCGCTATACTCGCGCGTCGGTAAGCAGCAGGGAGCAGGTATGGATATTTGCCATCAACACAATTTGGTCGATCAGGCGGCGGCCGGGAAGGAACGGACTTTTGGTATCCGCGTTTCGTTGCCGGTCGGTGATACGCTAAGAAACGTACTCGGCAACGACTGGGAACAATATCATTGGTATAGAGGCGAGACAGAACGCGATACGGCTTTGTTACATATGGCGATACACCACGGCTATTACCGCGACACTGACTCGCCTACCCAAATCCTTGAGAAAGTGACTCGCTAGCGACGACTAGCGAGGTGGTGCGCCGATAAACAGATAGAAATTGGTCTGGCCATTTTCCGCGAAGCCCGCTGCGAGATACACAGGTCCAAAATACGAGTCCATCCCGGCGAAGATACTGCCATTCAGCTGCAGCGTACTGAAGTCGATTTCCGAGCGTGTTTGCCAGACATTGCCAGCTTCCGCGGAAAAACCGAGATAAATTGGCGTTTCGAAAACTCCGCCGGTCGTATTACCCACGCGTCGGTAATAGACTAATCTTGCCAATCCAGCATGTGGCCCGGAAATTTCGCCACGATCAAGGCCCGACAATCTCAAAAAACCGCCCATGGGGAAGTAGTCCTGCACGGTATTGTCGGAGCTCAAGGTTGTGGCGTAACTCAGACCCAGCTGCAGGCTGCTCTTGCCGCGACTCCATGTTTCTGAGAAATCGCCCTCGATCGTGTCGAATTTGTGGTCAGCACCGAGAGACGGGCGGGACAGATTCCAGTTGATGTCGGCCAATATTCCCTCTCTCGGGAATTGAGAATTATCGACAGAGTCAAAACGGAACCTTGCGAACACGCCGCCGGTATCAAAATCGATATTGGGTAAGGACGGCACACCTACCTTGACGCGGGCCTCGCCGACTCCTCGGTACACACCCGAACGAAATTCTCCAACCGTGCCGATTTCACGCCCGAAGTCCAAACTAAGGTCTCCTTCGGATACACGATAGCGTGCGACCGTATCGTTCACCGCGAATGTGTTCTGATTGTACTGACGCACATTGAGACGAGGCGCAATAAACACTCTGGAATCGAAACTCAGAGGTTGATAGAACTCCGTTAGCAACGCCGGGTCAGTGCCAAGCTGCAGATCAATGCGCCACTCCGCACCCAGTTTGTTCAGCCCTGCGCGGGTCATTCGGGCTGCGAGGTTGAAGCTCGTCGAGCCTTCGAAGTCATCCTCCAGCGATACTCCAAACTTAAGGAAATTGGGTCCCCAGCTTTTGGCAGAAGCCTGATACTCGACACCGGTCGCACCGTTCTCATCGACCAGGCGGTATCCGACGTGCTCATAGAGCTGCAGTCCGTAAAGCCGGTTTGCGTTCTCCGCCAGAATCGTAGCGTTGATGTCATCCCCCGCGTGAACACTCAGCCGGGATTCCAGAACTTCAGACGCGAGCTTGCCGTCGTGAACGACGCGAACGAAGGCGAGCTGCCCGTACTCGGCCGGCCGTTGCGTGCGTTGCGCCTCATACGCTGGCCATTCTGATTCACTCAGTGACAGTTCCTGTAGCCGCGCTGATTGTTCCAATACCGCTTGTCGTCCGGGTTCGATCGTGTCGAGGATGTCGTTGAAGTTGCCGGAAGCATAGGTGCCCAGCATTGGCCTGA
>JALHUQ010000428.1 GCA_022866645.1 Woeseiaceae bacterium
TCCGCGCTGCGCTCTCCCGCGAGCGCCGTCCCCGGCATCAGGTATTTCCCCATCGCCAATCCGCCGATCAGCACGGGTTCGTAGCCGATTTCGCGATCTCTCGGTCGCGATACGGGTTCATAGATAATCCTCGGTGCAGTGAGGCCAGATGTGTCTGGCTGGTGCTACGCCAGAATACTGATAAATTGGACTGGATCAACTCTGACAATTGCAGGCGGTGGCCGGAAGAACATTGAACTCCCGGTCGCCTGTCGCAGCCGACGTATAGGCTGTAAACTCGTGCACCGTTATCTCGTTGGCACGCCTGGACCCGGAGTACCTGATGAAAAAACTGATTACCGTCCTATCCCTGGCACTGCTGTTTTCGGCTTGCAGCAAGGAAGCGGAATCGCCTGCAAAGATATTCGATATGCCGTACCTGATGCGGGATCTCGACAACGGTCTGCGCGTCATCATCGTGCCCACGGATTACCCCGACATCGTGACGCTGCAGATTCCGGTGCAGACCGGATCGCGCAATGAGATCGAGCCCGGCAAGACCGGTTTTGCGCATTTCTTTGAACACATGATGTTTCGCGGGACGAAAAAGTATCCAGCTGACGTCTACGCCGACATTCTCAAGAAGGCGGGCGCCGATCAGAATGCCTACACAACGGATGATTACACGAACTATCACATCACGTTTACCAAAGGCGACCTCGAGAAGATGATCGAGGTCGAAGCGGATCGCTTTCAGAACCTGAGTTACAGCGAAGAGGCATTCCAGACCGAAGCCCTGGCGGTCAAGGGCGAGTACCTGAAGAACTTCTCGAATCCGATATCCAAGATGCTCGAACGCATCAGTGACCTGATGTATTCGGTCCACACCTACAAGCATACGACGATGGGTTTTATCGAGGATATCGAGGCGATGCCGCAACAGCTCGAGTACTCGAAAACATTTTTTGATCGCTGGTATCGCCCGGAAAAAACTGTCGTGATCCTGGTCGGCGATCTTGAATCGGAACCGACTTTCGAGCTCGTGAAAAAATACTGGGGTGGCTGGAAGCGCGGAGATTACAACATCGATGTGCCGGTCGAGCCCCCTTTGGGTGGCCCGAAGTACGAGCACATGCAATGGGACAGCCCGACCCAGCCCTGGCTGGTAATGGCGTATCGCGGCCCGGCTTACGATCCGACGCAAAAAGACATGCCATCGCTCGATTTGATTTCATCTATCTATTTTTCCGATTCGTCCGAGCTATACCGCCAGCTGGTTATCGAAGACCAGTCGGTCGATCAGCTGTTTGCCTATTTCCCCGATGCAAAAGACCCTGGCATGCTGCTGATTGCAGCGCGCCTGACCGATGCCGCTCGCCCGGTAGCAGTGCGAGATGCAATCAACGCGACGCTCGTCGCAACGCGTACGCAGCTGGTTGAATCGAAAAAGGTCGAAGAAACAAAATCGCGTCTGCGTTACGGCTTTACGGCGCAACTGGATAATTCGGGCAGCATCGGCTCAAATCTTGCAAGTTATGTGCAGTTATTCCGTAGCCCGGAGACGATCAATGAAGTCTACGCAACCTACGATACGCTGACCGCAGAAGATCTTCGTAATGCTGCAAACAAATATTTCGTGGATGACTCGCGTGTAACGTTTACTTTATCCAGCGACGAATCGGTACCGGGTATCGACGGCATGTCGTCCGTAGACGACCTCGTCGCGGCGGCGGGGATGGCCGCGGCACCGGAGTCGAAAGCGGTAGCAGCAGAGGAGACTGTGCTCACGGTAGAAAAGCCGGCTGAGGTCACGCCAGTATCCATCATCGCCAAGCCATCGACCTCATCGCCGCTCGTCGATGTTGCGTATCTCGTGCATGTCGGTGCCGGCTTTGACCCGGCGGGCAAGAAAGGCCTGGCTACGTTAACGGCAACCATGTTGACCGACGGTGGTTCACAGGCGAAGTCGATACAGGAAATCAATGCCGCGATGTATCCGATTGCGTCGGGTTTCAATGCACAGGTCGATAAGGAAATGACACGCCTGTCGGGCCAGGTACATAAAGACAATCTCGATCTCTGGTATTCGCTGGTGCGCGGCCAGCTGCTGTTCCCGGCCTGGTCCGAAAAGGACTTCGAACGCATCAAGACGCAGGTCGCCAATTCGATCCGTACCGACCTTGTCGGCAACAACGACGAAGAACTCGGTAAGGAATACCTGTACGAGTCGATCTACGGCGGCGAGCACCCTTATGGCTCACTGAATCTTGGCCATGTGGCGGACATCGAAGCCATAACGCTCGACGACGTCAAGGCGTTCTATCGCAAGTACTACACGGTCGCCAACATCACTGTCGGCTTGTCGGGTGGCTACCCGGAATCTTTCCCGGCAACGATCAGCGATGATCTGCAAAAACTCGAGCCCGGTGTCAGGGAGGAGCTCGATGCACCTGCGGCGCCACCGCTTAAGGGCCGCAGTGCTGTGATCATCCAGAAGGAAACGCCGGCGGTTGCAGTTTCGTTCGGCTTCCCGATCGACCTCAAGCGTGGCGACAAGGACTGGGTCGCGTTGTGGCTGGCGCGTTCGTATCTTGGTGAACACCGCAGCACAAACTCGCATTTGTATCAGCGCATTCGCGAAACCCGCGGTATGAACTACGGCGACTACGCGTACATCGAATATTTCCCGCGCGGCATGTCCCAGTTTCATCCGGACACCAATCTTGGCCGGCAGCAGCAGATCTTCCAGATCTGGATCCGCCCCGTGCGCAGCAACAATGATGCGCAATTTGCGACACGAGTGGCAATGTACGAGCTCGAGAAACTGATTGACGAGGGCATGACGGAATCCGACTTCGAGACGACGCGGGCGTACCTTGGCAAGTTTGTCAGTCTCCTGACCGATGGCCAGGCGCGCCAACTCGGCTATGCATTGGACAGTCAGTATTACCACACGGAAGAATTCTCCAGTTACGTGCGCAACGCCCTCAATGGACTGACGCTCGACGATGTCAACCGGGTCATTCGTGAGAACCTGAACACAGAGAACATGCAGTATGTGTTTGTTGCGAAAGATGCCGAGGATCTGCAGCAACGGTTGGTATCGGACGAGGCATCGCCCATGACCTACGACGCCGACCTGCCGCAGGAAGTGCTCGACGAAGACAAGGTGATCGACAGCATTCCACTTGGCTTCAGCGCCGACAAGGTGCGCATCGTGAAGGGCGAAGAGGTGTTCGACTAGGCGGACTTAACCCTGAGCACAATTGCAGCATAGCCATCAGGGTTAGAATGCATCAACGAGTCAGCCGACGCAGAAGCGACAGCGCCTGGTCGAGATAACCGGAACCAAAAAGGTTCAGGTGATTGAGGACGTGATAGAGCTGGTACAGCTCGAGACGCTCCGCGCTGCCGGCCGCCAGCGGCCAGGCGCGTTCGTATGCACGATAGAACGCACCGCCGAAACCACCGAACAACCGGGTCATCGCAATGTCGGTCTCGCGATCGCCGAAGTAGACGGCCGGGTCAAAGATCACCGGCACGCCGTCGGCGACGCCCCAGTTGCCGGCCCACAGGTCGCCGTGCAGCAATGACGGTGCCGGGTCATAGCCCTCGAAAAGGTCGCCGATACACTCTGCGAGCCGGTTGCCCCGGTCCTGTAGCTCGCCCGCGTAGCCGTTGCGGGCGGCCAGGTCGAGCTGAAACTGCAGGCGATGGACGCGGAAAAACGCCACCCAGTCGTCGGTCTGCGGGTTGTGCTGCGGTGTCGACCCGATCGTGTTGTCGCGGTGCCAGCCGTGCAAGTCCGCCGTGTGCCGGTGCAGCGCGGCGAGCCCTGCACCGAGCGTGGCCGCATCGCGTTCCCGGCCGCGCTCAAGCTCGAAGCGCTCCATCTCGATGTAGGCGCCATCCGCGTCGGTACCGACGTCGTAGACTTCGGGCACGCGGATGGCGCCGGCCTTCTTCAGTTCCGCCAGCCCCTCGGCTTCCGCCTCGAACATGGCCAGTGCGGACGGCGAACCCTGCTTTCTGAATTTGGTGGATGACATGGGGATCGGTATTCCGGCGCGTCTTTGTCCGGGCATTCTACAGGCGCTCGAGTCGTTCATCGATCGCGTCACTTTTCACAGCGAACTACTGGTACCGCCGCCCCTCGTGTTCGAGCCAAGCCGCAGAATAAAACGTTGATGGCGGCTGCCCTCGTTATCGTCGGGCAGTATGCGGCTCACCGTGCCTGTGCCACTGACCTGCTGGCCGGCTTGCCATTGAGCGCTGGTCTGAGTAACCGGTGATTCGAATGTGGTCGGCGTTGCGTTGTCTTGAAACGCCGGATCCGACTGTTGGACAACGTAATACGCTCCAGCAGCGGCCAGGACGAAGAATAGAATTTTTTTCATGATTTAGTCTGGTTGCACTACTCGAAATGGATTCTTGCACGGCGAGGTAGCGTTGGAAATATTTCTGAGATTGGTCGCTTCGGGCCTGTCGTCGCGATGCTCCTCGGTTGAACCACCGACGCGTGCTGTAAGACCGGTTGGATTGCTCGGATAATTGAGAATCATTTTGCTTGGCGCCAATCAGCGACGGCCGCGGAATCGCAGCGCGTCCTGTGTCATGATTAGCGCCAAGCGCAACACGTTGGCATGCGAGTGAACTATGGACGAGTCAGTAGAGGCAGAGCGCCGGGTACTGGATGCTATTGATACCCGGCAGGTCGCCGATTTCTCTTCTCTGCCCGCGCCGCAACGTGTGCTTAGCGCCGAGTTTCTGCAGGCGCTGATTTCCGGATCGCATACAGCGCAGGGGGAACTGTGTTGCCCGCTTCGCATACGCGGCGCTGAAATTGTTGGCCCACTACGGCCGCCCACCGGACTGAAGCACGGCGGTAACACCGCGTTGCAGTTTCGATCATGCACTTTCGATTCGCCGGTCGATTTGAGTGGCGCCGAATTCCTGGTCCTGCGTTTCGTCGAATGCAACTTGCCGGCCTTCATCGGCGCGAGCCTTAACGTGCGGGCGGATCTCGATCTTTCCGGTTCGCAATTCTCCGGCGTCAGCGACTACGAATCGGAATTGAGCCAGGTCGGCACCGGTGCGATTCATCTCAACAACGCTCGCATTGGCGGTCGCCTGGTCCTCTGTTCTACGCAGGCATCCCGATTCAGCGCCGCCGGTTCGGTGCGACTCGATGGCGCTCAGGTCGACGGGGATGTCACGCTGGCCGGCGCCCTCCTTGATGGTCGGGATCAACCCGCGCTGAGCGCCCGATCGATGATTGTCGGCGGCAACGTCGGTCTCTCGCCGGCGGGTGGATATCGATGCGAGGCCTACGGCGAAGTTGCTTTCGTGGCCTCACAGATTACGGGCGACCTCATTTGCGATGGCGCCCGGCTGATCAATCCCCGGGGACGTGCACTGCACTGCGAAGACCTGAAGGTGGAAACCGTATCCCTGACGGCCAGTGACGAGCCTCATCACCTGTTCGAAGCCAGCGGCAGACTCAATTTTCTCACCGCGATCATCGGCGGAAGTTTCTTCCTGACCAATGCCCGTCTGACGCCGGGCCCGGACTATAAGGGCCTGCTCACAGCCGGCGGTCCCGTGATGGCGAATCTGCAGCAGGTCCGCATCTCCAACGCGCTGGCGCTGCGAAATATTGGCGCCCTTCCACCCGGAGACGCGACACCCGCCATCCACCGTGTTCCAGAGCCGGTCAGGGGATGGCTGCTGCTGACGGGTGCACAGTTGAATACGATTCTGGACGACGTTGCGACCGGCTGGCCCGCACCCGGCTTTCTCGACCTGGAGGGCGCTACTTACACTCGAATCCGTCATGTCGGGCGCGGCGACCTGATCGAAGAAAGCATTGCCTGGCTGCGCCACCAGTTTCCAAACGGCCGGCCTACCAAGAGCAGCTTTCGTCCGCAGCCCTACGAACAGTTGAGTCGTGTCCTTCGACAGCATGGCCAGACGCGGGAGGCCGATGCGATTGCCGTTGAAAAGATCCGCATGCGTCTCGCGGCACGCGTCGACAGACCCTGGACGCGGATCTTCCCGCGATTACTGATGATTATCAGCCACCACGGTTATTCGACCAGTCGTGCCGTCCTGTCTTTCCTGGTGTTCGTGCTGCTCGGTACGCTGATGTACTCATCGGCGCTGTTTATGTTTGAGCAGTCCTTTGTACCGGTCGAAAACCCGCCCGAGTTGGTGACCTACGAATTCGCGTTCGGTCTCGCGAAACTCACGACCGAGAACGGCTGCCCGGGACTCGATCCATTGCATTACGCGCTGGATGCGGCCATGCCCGTGATCGATCTTGGCCAGGATCTGCGTTGCCGCTTCATGCCGGAAGGCCCGCTGCGCTGGCTGTGGTTGTTGTTGAACAGTCTCTATGTCATCGCCGGCGCTGCCCTGTCGGCCGTGGTCGTACTGACGCTGACCGGTGTGTTGCGGCGGGACTGAGTGGGGCTGGTGTGTTAGATCAATCTAAGCTGGCCACTCTTGTCCATGTCCAGGCTCCTGTCCTGAAAGAACGGTTGCAGCGCTTTTGGCAACGCCAATATTGTGTCGCCTTCGTATTCAAATACCATGTCGCTGGGCTGGGGCTTGGCAAGTTTCAGCGTTAAAAACTTCTCGTCCTTGGGGACGATTCTGAAGCACCTTCCTTGCTGATTCGGGTTGTCACTGGCTGCCAACAACTGGTGAAGTTTGCTCTTCGTAGTCTTTGTTAGTTCAAGCATATGTCTCTCCAAAAATTCATGTTCGTTCGTCGGGTGTCATAGATTCTGTTTTATGTCTTCGAGCCGCTCTTTGAGGACTTCGGACTCGCGCATACTCCGAATAAGCGTCACTCGACCGTTGGACCTGGGCCTGACGCTCTGTAGCGCTTCGGTCAGGCCCGCAACGGACGAGCAAAGTCTCTGATGCAGCGAGCTATCCAGATCATTGGCCAGCTTCACTGTTTCCGTCGACGCAGCGAGCAATTTCGGCAACGCTTCCAACATGTTTACTTCTGTCGGATTCGACTGGATACGCTTCCTGTCAGCCAGAAAGTGGTCCAGCTCCGCGATCTCACTCCAGGTAAGCTTTGCAGCGACATGCGGAGGGACCGACTCGAGGTGCGCATCAAAAGCGACAACCTTTCGAAGCCTGTCAGCGTCGTCCACAGTCTTGTCATCTCGTGTGCAGATGATCTGGTTGCCCGCAACGGTGAACTTCATCTTTGACCTTCTTTGCTAATTGCTCTGGCAATGCTTTTGTTCATTGAAACCTCTTGCTGGCACTATCGGCGGCATTGGCGACAGACTTCCATGCTTGCTCAACACCGAGCTTAAGGTCCTCCCAGGCTGGTTGACTTGCGGCGCGCAACTCCTGCAGGCGCTGTTCTGCCTTGTCCTTCGACTCGTGAATTTCATTGAGTTTTATCTTGAGTTCACGGCGTGCATCCCCTGTTTTTTCGTTGGCCGTAGCCTCAAGGCCTTTGATCTTCGCGTTCAGGAGATCAAGCTTCTCTTGTGCTTGTGCGATGAATTCGTTTCTTTCCTCTGTCATTTTTTCCTGTGTCATACATTCCTCCAGTAGGTTTAAGGTCGATCGAGCGTCATGCGCTCCTCTCTCGTTTCAGGCTGATTTTTGGCTCAGCCGCATTGATTCGTTTTCACGGCTATTCTCCTTCATTTTGAGTATTTCCTTCGCGGAGACGATCTGGTCCAGGGTGTTAACGTTGATATCCCGTATGGCACCACCTTCATTCTCCGCTTCCATTTCGGCGCGAATATCAAATTCCCAGGCCTGCAGAATTCGTTTTCGAAGCCCAATGCTTATCTCGGACACATTCGCAACTCGCAGCGGCGATTCGAAGGTATTTTCAGGATCGATAATCGCGTGCTCCAGGTTGTACTTTGGCGTTCCGCGGCCCGGGTCCGTAGCCATCTTCGGCACGCCTGAAAGGTCGCGATCTTTGACAACCAGTATGTCGCAGTTCATCTCCGCCATGACCGGCTCGACAGTGACCGAGTTCACCAGCCTTTCCAGCCGGCCGATATTCCTGGCGCCCATTACGATCATGTCCGCTTTGACAGCCTTCGTGACCTCGGAGATCACCTTGTTCGGCGGACCTTCGCAAATGTGAACGTTGTCTATGGAAATATTGAAGTGCTTGGTAAGCGCCTTCACGGCGACGTCGTGATGTTTGACGGTCTCCGCGCGCAGATGTTGTTGGTCATCTGTCGGTACGGTGACCATTTCGGCGCCGCCGACGAGCACCGGCGTAACCGGTACCTGGTACGCATTAACCGGGTAGATCTCGGCATTGAAGGCGTCTCCGACGAACCCTGCGGTTCGAAACAGCTCGTAGTCCGCTGCCTTTGTAACGTCAGCGGAAATGCCTCCCCGATGTCCGACAGCGGCCACTACACGATTGATGTCTTCAATGTCGTTGTTGACAAACCAAATGTGTACCGGCGAACGCCTGGCAAGCTCCCAATCCGTGTTGGTCGTTATTCCCAGATGAAAGCTGTGCTCCCGTGACTGCTTCATAACAAGATCCGGATGGGCCCGGGCCGTCTTTCTCAGAATCGCATCGACTCTTGGATGGTCCCAACGGACGTCGTAGCGCACGTTGACGCCTTCATCTTTCAAGCGCATTGCCATCTCGGCAAGTCGCGTCGCGTCCTCGGCAGTCAGGCGGTCTCGTTCCGTTTGCCGCTCCTCGTCCGAGGTGAAAAGCCCGTGGTCCGGCCTGTCTTCATAACAGGCATGGAACATTTCGAGCTCGCAGCCGGTGATTTTGGCCAAGGAAATTGCGCGTCGAATCAGCGCAGATTCCATGGGCTTGTCGGTCTTGATCAGGTCGGGGCTTAGTATGACCAGTACTTTTTGAATGTTTGCTATTTTGGTCATTGAAACTCTCCTGTTGGCAGTTCCGAAGTGGGTAAGTACTTTATCAAACTAAGTACTTATGGTCAAATCTCCGGCTGCGCTTCCTGGCATATACTGTATTTCGCCCGAGAAAAACGCTTTTTTAGTAATGTTTATAATAAGTTATTGACCGTCCGCAAAAGGCGTCGTATATTGCTTTGGCGGGAAAATAATTTAATTAGAAAAGTATATTCGGGCGCAGTTCGAGTAGCAGGAGCAAAAGATTATGGAAAGTCGATCTCAGACCGCGCTGGTCGCGTTACGGCGCATCCTGCGAGTCACGGAACTCAATGCGCGCAAGCTGGCTGACCGGTCGGAACTGACGGCATCGCAGCTGCTCGTCATGCAACACGCAGGCCACGCGGGGAAGGCCCTCCCAAGCGCGATCGCGAAGGCGGTTGATCTGAAGCAGGCGACCGTAACCGTGTTGCTTAACAAACTTGAACAAGCAGGACTCGTCACCCGGCGGCGCGATACCGAAGACCGGCGACGCGTATGGATTGAATTGACCGATGCGGGCCAGGGCGCCCTGGACCGGTCTCCCGATCTGTTACAGAACCGGTTTGAACGAGGCTTCGACAACCTGGAAGGCTGGGAACAGGCGATGATGATATCGACGCTGGAAAGAGTCGCAATGCTGCTCGACGCAGAAGAACTCGAGGCGGCGCCCATTTTGGACATCGGTGATCTGGACCGTATTGTTGATGAATATACTGGCAAAAAGTGACAACCAAATTAGTGCCGGCTCCAA
The DNA here is from genome assembly GCA_022866645.1 of Woeseiaceae bacterium. Classification (GTDB taxonomy): domain Bacteria; phylum Pseudomonadota; class Gammaproteobacteria; order Steroidobacterales; family Woeseiaceae; genus UBA1847. Next base: position 9,653 of record JALHUQ010000428.1, read on the forward strand.
AATCGTGCCAATACGAATAGACCGCAACCCCCTTCCACGACTACGTATTTTGCTCATGTCGATGGAGTGATGAGATACCCCGGTCCTCTTGCTACGCGTCCGCGTTGGCAGGATGACTGCCGTGGTAACGATCTAAAACGATCAAGGAGACCATCATGAAACGTTCATCGCTCATTTGGGCAACCGCAATATTGGGAGCGTCGATTGCAGGACCCGCCTGTGCGCACGAAGCCGGCGACTGGATACTGCGCGCCGGTGTCGGCACCGTCATGCCGAAAAATGACAACCTTACACTTCCGGAAATCACGATCGACCCGTTGACGGTCAACGCCGTCGTGCAGGTCGATGACGCCGTAAGCCTGACACTGACAGCCACGTACATGTTCACCGAGAACTGGGCCTTCGATATCCTCGCGGCCTGGCCGTTCGAGCACGACATCGACCTGGATGCGACGATATCCGACGGTGTCACGACCGAGAGCGGCAGCGTGCCGTTCGGTAAAGTCGAACATCTGCCACCGACGTTTTCCGTGCAGTATCACTTTTCGCCGGATGCGAAATTCCAACCCTTCGTTGGCCTTGGCGTGAACTACACGACGTTTCTGTCCGAAGATCTTTCGCAGGACATTATTGATGCCGGCATCGTCGACTTTTCACTCGATGATTCTTTCGGTGTTGCCGCCCAGGTCGGTGCCGACTGGATGCTGAACGATCGTGCGTTGGTTAATTTCGACGTTCGCTGGATCAACATTGAATCGGACCTTTCTGCAACGATCGACGACGGCATCAGCGCGCCGGCAACGGCTACATTGGGTACGGTGAAAATTGATCCCTGGGTTATTGCTGTGAACTTTGGGTATAAGTTTTAGGCAGGTAGCAGATTGTAAAACCGGATGAGGGCGAGAATCTATGCGCGGATGAATTAATTATGCGTTTATATTGACATAAAAGGCAATACACACGCATAATTAACCATGTTTTCGGATATCCAGCTTCGCGAGGTCTTCCACTTCAGCTTCCTGCATCGGCTGCTGAAGATTTCAGATATTGACCTCTATGTCTTAAAGGGCGGCATCAACCTGCGCCTCTTTTTTGGCAGCCCCAGGTACTCGGAAGACATGGACCTGGACGTTGTCGCCGGCAGCGTTGCTACACTCAAAAAGAACGGCTACAAGATCCTCGAAGACGCTTCGTTCCTGCGCAGTTTGCGCGTATTCGATATTGATGCAATCGACGTGAACGATCCCGCCAAAGCCAAGCACACGGAGACCACGCAGCGATTCGGATGCTCGCTGGTTCGTGGCTCCGGCGTGCGCCTTCCCACACGAGTGGAGTTTTCGCGCCGGGCCGATGACCCTGGTGATGCAGCCGACATCGAACTACTCGATGCTGCCATTGCCCGGCCCTATCGCAAACTGGCGTTTCGATGCCGTCACTACGGCGGTAGCGCCGCGATCGTGCAGAAGGTTCATGCGCTGGCGGGCCGTGCGGTGACCCAGGCACGGGACGTGTTCGATCTCGGCATACTGATCCGTGGTGGACACCTCGGCACGGCGGTCACCGAAGGCGCGCTCAAGGGCGCACCCGTGCAAGCTGCCATCGACTGCCTGATGGGACTCGGCTGGGAGGACTACGACGGACAGGTCGTGCAATACCTCGATGGCGATAGCCGCAAGGAATTCGGTCACCGCGATGGCTGGATGACGCTGCAAAACATCGTGTTCGAAGCGCTGCAAGATCATGCTTGAGCTCAACAGCAGCCCGGAGTTCGTCATATTCACCACGCGCGACTACGCGACGGCCGGCGGCACTTCCATGTCGTCGGCGTCGCGACGCCTGGACAGGCTGTCAGAACGCAAAGCCCTTACCCGCCTGACCAAGGGTGTCTGGGCCAATACAGCGCATCCGCACTTTCATCCGCTCGCCTGTGTGCCCTACCTGCTGGGCAAAGAACAGGGGTATGTCTCTTTTCTTAGCGCGTTGCACCTGCATGGCGTCCTGTCGCAGATTCCGCGTACCCACCAGGTTGCAACGACGGGCCGGCCCCGCGTGCTCGAATCGCCGGTTGGCAGGTTCGAGTTCCTGAGAGTCAAGCCGGAACTCATGCGCGATGGGGTCGACTGGAGTGACACGCATCAACCCTTCCTGATCGCATCAGCCGAGAAGGCGCTGCTCGACACACTTTATATAGCCACGCGAAAGAGCAAGCGGTTTGCGAGCCTGCCCGAGCTTGATCTGGACAACGGGTTTCGTCGTCGGGAATTTGAGCGGCTACTGAAGCAACTGGCGTACCCGGTACGCATACGATCTGCCATGGCCTCACGCTGGAGGCAGTTGAAGGACAGATGATTCGGGCAAGGTGTTAACTATCCAGCGAACCCTACCGCGATAGCTTAGCTACAAAATCCTCAATCGCAGCCAAAGCAGCAACGACATTCGGTGCAGCCCGAGCGACAAACTCATCCGCATTCTTGCCAAGCGCAGGCCAAAGCTCGAGCGCCGTCTTGCCATCGTAATCGCAACCGGACAATCGAAGGCACAGCTTATCGGGGCGTTCGCCAAATGAACTTCCGGCGAGCGTGGCGACTCCGTGTTCATCCAGTAATCGATGCGCCAGTTCGTCCGACGTGCCGCACACGTCTCCGAGCTGCTTCGTGAAATCGGGCCAGTTATAGAACCCGCCCTGTGGCGTGTGACATTCGGCGCCGAGCGCGCGCAGTTTCCCCGCGATATACCGATTGACGCAAGCGTGGATATCGGTGCTCGTTCGAACGAAGTCTTCGATATCCGCATGCTCCTGGTAGGCGTCGATCGCCGCATACTGTATGGGCGTCGAGACGCAGGACCAGGTTTCGCTGGCGACACGACACATGTCATCGAACAATCCGGTCGCGGCTTTCGGAATCAGTGAAACACCCAGGCGCCAGCCGCCGACCGAGAGATGTTTCGAAAGGCCCGTCGTAATAACCGTAGACTCCGGCAAGTGGCTTGCAACAGTTCGGTAACGGTGGTCGTACGCAAGACGTCCGTAGATCTCGTCCGCGATCAGAATAATTTTCTCCGCTCGACAAACCTCGGCGATCGATGCCAGTGCCGCGTCGCTAGCCGTAAGACCGGTAGGATTACTCGGATAGTTGAGTATCATTTTGCTTGGCGCCAAACCGTTCGCTCGCGCCTGGACTATGGCCTGTCGCAGGACCCCTGCGTCCATAGACAGCCCTGTCTCTGACAGTTCGAGCTCGACAGGAATGACGTTCTGCTTGAGCAACGCGGCCTGCGGCGCATAGCTGACCCACGAGGGAACGGGTAGCAGGACGTCGCCAGGAATACACATTTGCAGGGCGAACAACAAGGTCTTGCTGCCCGGCCCAACCATGACATCGTAGTCATCAGTATTAATGCCAGCGAGTCGCGCGTAGTGCTCTGCGACGACCGCTCGAAGTGCGGGCAGGCCGGCAACCGGCAGGTAACGCTTTTGTGCCGAATGCTCTCGAAGTGCATTCACGAGCCGCGGGTGTGCGGGAAAGGGTGCTTCGCCGAATCCCATGTGAAAAACTGTGCGCCCGCTATCGCGCATTTGCACGACGAGCTCGTTCATCGCCAGCGTCGATGAGACATCGTCTCGCCGCATTTTCGCACTACTCATTGTTGCTGTACTCCCGCAACGTTACTGTACTCCTGCAACACCCGGATCACTTCATCCACGGGAATCGCGCTCAGGCGGCCCCTGGAGCTCTCAACGGTCGTGGCTCGCAACAATGCGTTGTAAACAGCCTCTTCCGTGGCATCAACGACTGCTGTAAAGAGCGGGTTCATCGACGAGTTCAGCAGTGTCGGAGCAAGTACCGGTTCCTGACTTTCACGCACTCTGCGCACCGATGCATTGGTCGAAAACGCGATGACGTAGTCGCCTGATCCGTTTTCGGCAACAGAGCCCGTGCGGGCAATGCCCAACATGGAACGCATGGCAAGGCGAGCAAGCGTTCGCGTGTCGAGTGGAGCGTCGGTGGCGACCACCATCATGATCGATCCATCCTGTTTGGAGAACGCGTTGTCTGAACTGGCCGCATAGGCGTTCTTGTAAGCGTAGTGGTCGAGCGCACGGCCAACGGGCACACCGTTCATGCGCAGCGTTGCCCCCGCCAGTAGATTACTTTGCACGAGTACGCCAACGGTGTATCCACCCAGCGCTTCGGGCAACACCCGAGAGCTCGTGCCTATCCCGCCTTTCCAGTGATAGGTTTGCGCGCCGGTGCCGCCGCCAATACTGCCTTCGGCAACCGGGCCGCCGGTCGCGTTGTTCAAGGCCGAAAACACATGTTCGCGGCGAATCGGTGCGGCCCACATATTGTTGACGACCGAATCATTAATCTCACCCACGACCGGGTTGACCGTGTGCTCGCCCATGCCAGGCTGCTCGTACATCCAATCCTTGAGTGCGTCCGCCGCACGCCAAACACACAAAGTGCATGTCAGGAGTATCGGCGTTTCCAGCTCGCCAAACTCGAGTAGCTGCGTTGAGCCAATTAACTTGCCGTAACCATTGCCAACATGGATCCAGGCAGGAATCGGATGGGTATAGAGATTGCCGTCTGCCGGAATGATGGCCGTCACGCCGGTGCGAATATCGTCGCCTTCTATGACGGTCGTGTGGCCAACTCTGACGCCGGCGACGTCGGTAATCGCATTGTTCGGCCCTGGAGAGAATTCGCCAACAATAATTCCGATGTCACGCGCTCTCGGCCGCTCCTGGGTTTCAGCAGCACTCGCCAATGAGCAACAGAATGTGAGCGGCAGGAATACGGTCAAGCTGTAGATCGAAATTGAGCGTTTCATGCGGTCACTGTACGTTAGGGATGCAACTATGCAAAGCGCGGCTGTGCGAACAGGCCACACTCACCCCCGCGGTGTATGACGAACTGCGAAGCATGGCGAAGCGAGGAATCCACCGAATCAGGACGCACGAAGTGCGCCCGAAGGGTGAGGATCAGCCAGAGCTGATCCGAGTCTATCGAACCACCGACACGCGGATTTTCAGTCGGCTCGATTGGACAGCGCTCTTCAGAAAATCAATGAGATACATTTTTTTCGTTGGGTTAGCGCCCGTATGTACCTGTTAAATGCCTGTGCCCGAATCACGTTGGGCACAAAACTGGCACATTCCATGCCAGCCTGATTTTGATGGTTGGCCGTAATAAAGTTTCAAACTCGACGCCATGCCGAGAGACTCTCAGCGGCCAGAACTTGCCCTGTTAATTTGCGTGCTGGATTGACGCTATTTTGCAACCTTGAAATGACTCGTCTCAAGCAAGACGTATGGTAACTTTTTCAAAGAATTTGGAAGAGACAGATGGGTCATTCGTCGATGCAAAAAATGGCCACTTCTTGCTCAATCTTCGGTGCAAATCAACACTCAGGTCATGAATTGACAGGCCCACCAGCCTGTCAACCCGAACATCCCAGGATAATTCGTTGAATCGAATTTGTTGAGCAGAGGCGGACCGATTCGCGGAGGAAGCAGGAGAAAGAGGTCGGCGGGCGACTACAGTGTACCGGAACGGAAGACATCAGATCGCCGGCTAGCCGCCGATATAGTACATCTCCATTTTCTGAATTTCGCGGCCTTCCCGGCGCAGCGCAGCACGTTGCTCGCTATATCGGTCCGCGCGCCGCGTCCAAACCTGCCGGATGATATCGGCGAGTTCTTCGTCATTGGCTCCGTCTCGCAGCGGCTGGCGCAGGTCGGTGCCCACTGTTGCAAAAAGGCAGGTGAACAGCTGGCCGTCGGATGACAGCCGCGCACGGTGGCAACTTCCGCAGAACGGTTCGGTCACTGACGAAATGAAACCGATCTCACCGGCGTCATCCTCGTACACATGACGGGTGGCTACCTCGCCATCGTAATTGCTGCGTACTTCCCTCAACGGCCAACGCTCTGCTATGCGCTCGCGCAACTCGGCCGATGGCACGGTATCGGTTTCCTTCCAGTGATTGATGTTGCCGACGTCCATGAATTCGATCAGGCGCACGATGACGCCCGAGCCGCGAAACCGCTGCAGCAGCTCGGGTACGGCATGGTCGTTGACACCGCGCTGCACGACCGCGTTGATTTTGATCGGAGTGAGATCCGCTTCGAGTGCGGCATTGATGCCTTCGAAGACGCGGTCCACGCTCCCGCGGCCGCCGTTCATCCGCCGGAACGTCCTCTCGTCGAGTGCATCGAGGCTGACAGTCACGCGATCCAGACCTGCCGCCTTCAGCCCCGCCGCGTGTTGAGCCAGCAGGATGCCGTTGGTGGTCAGCGCGACCTCCTCGATGCCCGGCAGCGCGCGCAGATCGCCGATCAGGTCCGCAAGCGCCGGTCGCAGCAACGGCTCCCCGCCCGTAATGCGCAGCTTGCGAACGCCGGCCGAGGCGAACAGGCGCGTGAGGCGCACGATCTCGCTGAACTTCAGCCGCTGGTCGGTCGGCAGGAACTTGAAATTTCGATGATACTTTTCTTCGGGCATACAATAGGTGCACCGAAAATTGCACCGGTCCGTCACCGAGATACGGAGATCGCGCAGACCGCGCCCCATTCGATCGACCGAAGGCATGGAATTAGCCGCCCGCTACAGCTGAAATGATGCTGACGACGTCCCCGTCACGCAGAGGCATTTTCAGACCGCTGTGTGAACGCACATCATCGACTCCGACAAAAACGTTGACGTACGGGCGAAGCTCGCCGTCGTTTACGATGACGCGCTGAAGGAACCCGGGGTGACGAGCACCAATCTGTTCGAGCGCCGCACCCACGGTGTCGGCGTCGGCGTCCATGACCGTCGCGTCGTCAACGAACGGCCGAAGCGGCATGGGAATACGCACAGTGATCTTGCTCATCTCGTCACCACTGCAACAACGGGACTCGAGGATCGTCGCAGGCAACAAAGGACCACGCGATCGAAGCGCGATGTCATCCGGATCGCCGCAGTCGCTGCGGCTCGCGCCAATTGTTCTAGCTGTTCATTGTCCACCATGTTGATGACCGGCGCAACGCGCGCCCCGGCGCTCCCCTGCAACGCGCCCGCGTCACTCGCCAGCAGGCGTCCGACGGCCTCCGGCGTCAGCAGGTTCCCCTGCGCCACCCCCGTGACCGCTGCAACACGCTCGATGCGATGCGCGACGCGTTCGCCCAGCGGTTCGCCGATCGCCCGTGCCGAGACCACGGGAATCACGACATCGGCGCCCTGCACGAGTAAGGGTTCGCCTTCCTCCGGCGCCTTGATCCAGCGCATGCGTGCGCCGTCGGCCTTAACGAAACTCGCATCAAAACCACCTTCCTCGTGAATCGAACGGATCATCTCCGGCGACACGCCCGAGTATCGGCCCGCCTTTTTCGACGGGCAAGCATAAGCGACGGAACCTGAGCGCGCTGCGACCAGAACGCGATCCCGTAACATCGTTTCATCGTCGACAATGCGTTCGAGCTGGAAGTCTTCGGGAAACGCGGTCATATGCACGGTCGTGGTCAGTGCGATATGGCCGGTGTGTTCGCGGACCAGTTGATAAAGGACGGATTTCTTACCGCCTGCGCCGACCGCGCAGACGATTCCCCGGTATGCATCGAGCTCCTCGATGAGTAAACTCGAATGCTCTGTCATCACGGCAGCTCGTCCACGGCCTTTACGCTCAGGACGCGAGGGAGGTAGCTCGCGATTTCCTGCCAGCGGTCGCCGGCGTCCACGCTTGCGAACAGTTGCCCCCCCGATGTCCCGAAGTAGACCCCACAAGGCTCGCGCGAGTCTGTGGCCATGGCTTCACGCAGCACGGTGACGTAAACGTGTTCGGCCGGCATACCCTCGCTCGCCGATTCCCAGGTGGCGCCCGCATCGCGGCTGCGGTACACCCGCAGTATTCCGTCGACAGGCATGCGCAGATGCGAGCTCGACTCCGGAATCTGGAATGCGGTGTCCGGGTCATTCGGGTCAACCACAATCCCGTAGCCGAAATCGCTCGGCAACCCGTCGGTGATTTCAACCCAGCTTCGTGCGGCGTCGTCACTCCGGTAGACGCCGTTGTAACACTGGCGGTAAAGCCGACTCGGCATCGTCGGATGCCTGACGATGCGATGCACGTTGTGGCCGGTCTCGGGCCGGGGCCCGGGCAGGTTCTCGGCACGCACTCCGACGTTGGCGGGCCGCCATGTCTCGCCGCCATCGTCGCTGCGATACACCCCGCCCGCCGAGACGGCGGCGACGATGTCGTCCGGGTTCTGTCCGTCGACGTAGATCGAGTGCACTGCAAAACAGCCCTTGGAGGGCTCCCAGGTCGAGCGTGTCGGATGCTCGTTGAGACCGGCGACAGGCTGCCAGCTCCGGCCGCGATCATCGCTGCGAAAGAGCCCGGCCGGATCGATACCTGCGAACAGGACGTCGCCCGCTGCGGCCAGGTACCAGATGGCTTCTGTTGCGCCACGCCCGCTGTCCGCAGCGTGCTGCGGCACGGCCTCGAGCGATGCCCAGGTCGCGCCGAGGTCGGTGCTCGCGTAGATATGTGCACCCCAGATCTCGTGTGACGTCGCGGCATAGAGCATGCCGTAGGGCGCGACCAGCGTGTGCAACACGGAGTAGCCCGCCAGGTGCGGACCGTCGAGACGCCAGTCCCCATTCGCACCATCCGCGAAGACACGAAAAAGCCCTTTCGAAGTGCCGACCAGCAACATCATGACGTCAGGACCGCGAGACCGGCAGATGCGCAGGCATGGTCGATGTTCCTGACTGGCCTGTCACGTTTCGAGCAGCCTCGGCATCAGTTCCGTCAGGTTGCAGGGCCGTGTGCGTTGGTCGAGCTGGGCGCTTATCAGGTCGTCCCAGGCCGTGGCGCAGGCACCCGAGGAACCGGGTACGCAAAAGACATAGGTACCGTTGGCGACGCCGGCCAGGGCACGCGACTGTATCGTCGAGGTGCCGATCTGCTCCCAGGAGATCTTGCGAAACATCTCGCCGAAGCCGTCTATCACTTTATCGAGCAGCGGCCTCACGGCTTCGGGTGTGCCATCGCGCCCGGTGACTCCGGTGCCGCCCGTCGTGATAACGGCATCGACACCGTCATCGGCGATCCAGCCCGCGACGACGGCACGAATCCTGTAGACGTCATCGGGCACGATCAGCTTGTGCGCCAAGTGGTGGCCTGCCTTGCCCAGGCGCTCGGCCAGCAGTTTGCCGGACTTATCGGTCTGCTCATTACGACTGTCGGAAACCGTCAGCACTGCGATGTTCAACGCGACGAATTCGCGCTCGTTCGGAGAATCTTTCATATCGGACCCCTCCTTGCGCGCCGTTCAAACGAAGGCCGCAAATGGCTGTACGTTCACCTCGTCCCCTGGCGCAACGGGACCGGCGTCTTCTGCCAGTACGATAAAGCAATTCGCAGCGCTCATCGAACTCAGAACCCCCGAACCCTGGGTGCCCGTCCTGCGTACGACGAGACGCCCGTCCGGCTTCCGCGAAAGCACGCCGCGCTGAAATTCACGGCGACCCGGCTTGGTACGCAGGGCTTCTTCGCACACTGCCGTCACACTCAGCGGCGGCGCGGGATCCGGCAACCCGGCGAGCGACTGCAGGGCAGGTTGCACCAGCTGATAGAAGGTGGCCATGACCGATACCGGATTGCCCGGTAACCCGAAGAACAGCGCGTTGCCGATGCGGCCGAAAGCGAGCGGCCGTCCGGGCTTCATAGCGACTTTCCAGAATCCCACTGAACCCGAGCGCTCGAGTGTCTCGGTCACGTAGTCGGCATCGCCGACCGAGACGCCCCCGGTGGTGATGATGGCGTCGGCTACGGCTGCCGCGTCCGAGAATGCCCGCGCCACCGCATCACGCTCATCGCGCACAACCCCCATGTCGATTGCTTCGACACCTAGGCGCATCAGCATGCCGTAGATCGTGTACCGGTTACTGTCGTAAATCTGGCCTTTCTCGAGCGATTCGCCGACGTGCCGCAATTCGTCTCCCGTCGAGAAGAACGCAACGCGCGGGCGCCGCCGCACACTGACCTCACTGACGCCGAGTGACGCGATGATGCCGAGCTCGGCGGGCCGCAGGTGCGTGCCGGCTCGCAGAGCAACCTCACCCGCACCGATATCCTCGCCGGCTTGCCGCACATGCTGTCCGGCCTTTTGACCTGCCGCCAGAATCGCGATGTCGCCCTCGAGCTCGACGTTCTCCTGCATGACGACGGAATCCGTACCCGCCGGCATCGCCGCACCGGTCAGGACGCGGGTGCACTGGCCCGCAGTGACTGCACCCGTGAACGGCTTGCCGGCCGCGGCGACACCAATAATCGCGAGGCGGGTCTCACCGTCGGCCTGGAGATCTCTACTGGCATACGCATACCCATCCATCGCGGAGTTCGTGTGCGCCGGGACATCGATGGCCGACACCACGTCACCGGCAAGCACCCGGCCCAGCGCGCTGCGGATCGCGAGTGTCTCAATACCTTCGACAGGTCGCGCATCGGCCAGGATGCGAGCCAGCGCATCTTCGAGCTTCAGCGCCGGACCGAAGTCGCCATCGGCGCAACAATCGATGTTGGATTTGCTGCTCATGTCACTCATCTTCCGTCGGAGTTGGCTGCTTGTGTTTCGTGAGCTTTTCTTCCAGTTCCTGCTTGTCCGCCGGTGCGTTGACGTTCGAAAAAGTATCGATCGCATCGCTGAAATCGGCGCTCGCATAGCCGTGCCGTTCGTACCAGTGATCGATCTTACGCCCACCACCGTCGAGATACTCGACAAGGTCGGCGAACAGATCCCGATGAAGCATCGCGAACACGGGCTGCAACCGCTCGCCGTCGTGGGCGACTGCGATCTGCGAATCTTCGTTCGCCAATGCCGCATGCAATCGCCGCACGAGATCACCGCAGATCAGCGGCGAGTCGCAAGGCACGACCACAATCCAGGGCGTCTTTGCCGCCTGCATTCCGCGCGCGAATCCCGCCAGTGGCCCGCGGAACTCAGAGTTGCCGTCGTCTATAACGGCACATCCGAATTCGCTATATTTATCGTGATTGCGGTTCGCATTAATCAGTATGTCGGCCACCTGTACGCGCAGCGCGTCGATCACCCAGGCGATCATCGGCCGATCGTTAATCGGTACCAGTCCCTTGTCGACGCCACCCATACGCCGGGCCAAACCGCCGGCGAGGATAATGCCCGTCACCTGGTTGCGTACCACCTCGTCTGCCGCAGTCAAATACCACTCCTTTCAGGTCTTCGCGGGAACAATCGTCCTCGAATAACCGCATGCTTGCGTCATTTTGACGCAAAGCATAGTCTGTCCGCGAGTTTTTTGCCGGACGCGATGCGTGCGTCTCGCGCATGGGAACCGGAGCATTTTTGTCACAATACAACTCGATTCTCCTTCTTGGTGGCACCAGGCCCGAGGCATCACGCCTCCAGCGGGCGTTGTCACGGCACTTCCTGCTGGTTGAGAGTGTGCGGGACGTCGAGGAAGCGCGACAACTCGCGCGGCGATGCCGATTCCATGCGCTGGTCCTGGTCGATCCCGAATCGCCCTGGGAGAGGATGCGCAAGGCGCTCGACGAATGCGAAGAACTGCCGCCCGACGTCCTGATCATCATCGAGAGAAACCGGGCAGAAACCGCGATTGATGCGCTGAGCGATGGTGTATGTAACGCGTTGCTGCGGCCCGTCTCGAACAATGAACTTGTTGCGGCGCTGATCCGTGCGATCGACAACCGCGACTCACGGCAGGAAGGGATCCTGCAGACTGAAACTGCGCCCGCCGACGATTCGACCGCAATTTCAGCGCTGCAATCGCCGGGCGAAGCCCGCGCACCGGCGGGAGGAGCCACGCCACCCGGATACCCGGTCGACTGGACGCTCGAGCAGGTCAAGCGCCATCATATGATCCGCGTTGTCGACGACAGCAGCGGCAATAAATCGGCCGCGGCGCGACGCCTCGATATCTCGCGCAAGACGCTGGAGCGCAAGCTCGGTACGGGCAATCTCAAACAACGGAGGTAATCATGAGCAGCAGGGACTTCGACAAGGATCAATTGAACATTGAAATTCGCCGCTTTTTGAAGCTGGTCGGGATCACGTCGCAACGCGAACTCGAAAAAGCCGTGAAAGACGCAATGGCAGCTGGCAATTTGCCTCAATCAGGCAAGCTGGCTGCCAGGATGACGCTGTCGGTGCCTGTTCTGGGTCTCGAACACGTCATCGACCACGAGATCGATATCGACAGGTAGCGGCGCCGATCTGCGACCCCTGCGATCAATCACCGCCCGTCCATATGAGCGTGCCCAGCTCCGAGAGATCGTAGCCGCCGAGCGTCTTGACATGGCGCTGGCAGTCGCTGCCGCGCAGGTAGTCGAGCAAATGCTGGAACAGGCTGCGAAAGAAGATACCGCGGTGCAACGCGAGGTCAAACGCTTCCCAGCCGATCGACAGGAAGTCGAGTCCGAATTCACTCGCGGAGGCGCGAATCCCCGGGGCAATCTCGGCCTGCCCAATTGCGATCAGCGACGCCGCTTCACGCTCGCTACCGGCACGACCGGTGATGCGCCGGTCCGACGGATCCAGGTCGTGCTGCGAGATCAGTTCGCGAAGAAATCTTTGCGAACCGCCGCCCTCCTGTCGTTCGACCCAGCGCACTTCCCGTCGAAACAGTCCTTCGATCCCGTCTCCGGCGGACCACAGACCCGGCGAGACCAGCAAACCCTGCTCCCGCCGATACAACCGTACGAGGGCCCACTCACCGGCCTGCACGAATTGGCGCAGCAGCGCAGGATGGCGATGGAAGCTCTCCGCCGCGGGCCCCCAGTGGACGCTGCAGACGTCGGCGCGCCGGTTGGCCAGCAGCGCGAGCCCGAGCTGGCTGCCGGTGGAGGTATAGCTGATCAATGCGCGGGATTGCAGTGACGTGGCAATCTGACTGAGCGCCCGATACAGCAGCGGGTCGTCGCTGCCGGCGATGACGATGCGGTCCGTCAGCAACCCGCCGTGACTGGATTCCAGCAGCCACTGGTCAACCAGATTGCGCGGAAACAGCCATTTGCCCGTCAGCTTGGTCGCAGGAATCTTGCCCTCTTGCACCAGTCCGTAAACTTTCTTTTCGTTGACCTGCAAATAAGCCGCCACCTGTTTCACCGTCATGAAGCGCGGCGGCGCGTCAGCGTGTTCCGCTGCTTCGTCGGAATAGCCTGTTTGCGCATTATCAGCGCTGTTGGAGTTCCGCTTCACTATCGGGTTTCCAGTTGCCGCAGTTGCCAGATTGGCCCATGTACATACAGAAAGGCCGTTTCGGGACGATACGTCATCCGCGCGACCTGGTCACGGTTCGCTGGCGCCGGCATGCTCCCTGCACACTGCGCGACCGGCCGCATCGGCAACATGAACGTTCTTTGATCGTTTGCGCTACTATTGATCAAAATGAGCCTCGCAGAGCGACACACGATAGCCGTAATCATGCAGCGCAGCCAGGTACGGCAGGGCCAATGGTCTGTAACGAGCTGGCGCGCAGTGTCTGTCGTCGCGGGCGAACATCTCGTCGGCAAGGGCGCCGGGCAGACACCAATTTACGAAAACGAAAGCGGTGCCCAGTTCCTCTGGACCGGCTTTTCACTGGAGCTCTACCGGGACCAGGCCGAAGACTACTGGTACAACCTGACCGGTGACAGCCCGTCGCTGTTTGTTATCTGCCACGAATCGCCGGAAGGTGATCTAGCGCCGTTTCGGGTCACCGCTGACCAGGATTCGGCGTCCGGGTGCCTGGAGAGCGACGACCAGGTATTCGCCGTGCCGATCCCGCCCGAAATCTACCAGCGCCTTGAGCAATTCGTCGTGGCTCACTACGTTCCCCGCGAGCCCAAAAAACGCAGACGCAAGAACTGGTCGCAGGAGTCTGAACGATGAGCAACACCGCAAGGGAGGATGCGCCGGGCAACAGTGCCGCGGACATCGATACGCTTGGGAACGAGGCGTTTCTGACGCGCTGGTCGAAACGCAAGGCGCTGTCACGTGAAGGCGTGGACTTGCCGGAACCGGTGGAAAACGCGGCGCGCGAGGACGAGACCGGTGCGACCGGTGCCGATGACACCAGCGGTGATGCGCGGGCCGAAATCGCCGGACAAGCCGACGGGCCGGTCGCGGATGCAGCGCAGACGACGCCCGAGTTACCACCCATCGAATCGCTGGGCGAGGACTCTGACTATCGCGCATTTCTTGCTGACAACGTGCCGGCCGACGTGCAGCGCAAAGCGCTGCGTAAGTTGTTCCAAAGCCCCAAGTTCAACGTGCGCGACGGTCTCGACGACTACGACCTTGACTTCTCTTCGCCCGAGCCGCTCGGTGACATAGTGACGGCCGAGATGCGGCACCGCCTGCGCCAGGAACTCAAGCGCATGGTCGGACTCCATGACGACGAAGACAGCCCGCAGGACGTGATGCCGGAGGCGATCGTCGAGGCTGTCGAAAGCGACAACCCGGAAGAACCTTCTGACGACGAGCCAGACGATGAACAACCTGCAACTGCCTGATACGACGAAGAACGGTCGGGCGAGAGCCGAGGCCCTGGATCCTCGCCATCGACCCGATGCGGCGCCGGCATCGGCGGTCGAGTTAATCTCCCATGGGCGCGTGCTGATTGTCGGCGAGGAAAGCGGTGTGCTGTACGCGGCGCAACGGCTCGACGACGACCTGGTGGCGACCGTCTGGGTGCCGGGAGACGCGCGGCCGACGACCGCCACCGTCGACGGGCTAACCATCGTGCGGGGCGGCCAGCCGCAACTCTCGGGAACCCTGGGTAATTTCAGGTTGAGCTTCCCCGCTTCGGGCGATGGCAGCAATCCGGATGCAATAGCGACCCTCGCTAAAGCGTGCTTTGACCTGGTGCTCGACCTCAACGACGCGCCGATGCTCCGACGGGAAGTGCTGCCGCCAGGCTATTACGCGCCCGGCAGAGATGCCTACGCGTTGGAAGATGCCATCGCCGAACTCCCCGACATGCGCGGCGAGTTCGAGAAACCCAAGTATTTCAATTTCGACCCGAACATCTGCGCACACGGGCGCCGCGGAATCAGCGGCTGCACGCGGTGTCTCGATGTGTGCCCGACCCTGGCGATTACATCGATTGGCGAAACCGTGCAGGTCGATGAAAACATCTGCCAGGGCTTCGGCAGCTGCGCATCGGTTTGCCCGACCGGTGCGATCACCTACGCCTTTCCCGGCACCCGCGATTTGCTAGCTTACCTGCGCACCGTTGTCGTCCAGTATGGCGAAAGCGGCGGTGCCGATCCCGTGCTGCTGTTTTACGACGGCGCATCCGCCGGCCCGATCGCCGACGAGTTCGCGCAGTCGCTGCCGGAAAACGCGCTGCCCGTCGAGCTGGAGGAAGTCGGCTCGGTCGGCATGGACACCTGGCTTGCGTGCCTCGCCTATGGCGTGCGCCGGATCCTGATCCTGGCGGGAGCCGAGACTCCACGCAGTATCGTGGAGGCACTTGAAGGGCAGATTAAAGTGACCGCAAAGGTACTCGAGGGCATGGGTTACCCGGGTGCTGCCGTGCAGCTGGTCGATATCAGCGATGGCAAAACGCCCGCCGCAGCCGTGAGTTCCGACCAGGCAATCGACCTCGCCCGACCTGCGCGTTTTGTCCCGCCCGGGGAGAAACGCCTGTTGCTGCGTACGGCGATCAATCACCTGTTCGCCGCGGCGCCCACCCGCAAGAAGGTCGAGCCGTTGCCGGCAGGCGCCCCGTTCGGCCGAATCCGCGTCAACAAGTCCGCATGTACGATGTGCATGAGCTGCGTCGCGGTCTGCCCGACGTCCGCGCTGCGCGCGGGCCAGGGTCTGCCGCAGCTGAACTTCGTGGAATGGTCGTGCATCCAGTGCGGGCTCTGCGAAACCGCCTGCCCCGAGGACGCAATACAGTCCGAGCCACGATTCCTGTACGACGATAACGAACGCAGCACGCCGCGCGTGCTGCACGAAGAGCAACCCATGTGCTGCGTCTCCTGCGGCAAGCCGTTCGCGACGCGCTCGACGCTCGACGCCATGATGAAGAAGCTCGAGGGCCACTGGATGTTCCAGAGCAAGGCCGAGCGGCGGCGCCTGGAAATGTGCGACATCTGCCGCGTAAAAGACATGATGCGCGACCAGGGCGGCGACGGCCCGCGATCGGTCTGATCTCGGCGTGGCCGCGCGCAGGTAGCGCTTTTTCAGTATGGAACAAAATGTCGCATATTTTGGATTTGATCGCTCTCATCAAGTCATTATCACGGTACTAAACGTATTTGACACCACTGGCAGCCGATGCCGGAATGGGTCTAAAATGACCGGGTGCCAAGGGGGTACGCAGAGCCGAGAGAAATGAACGAAGCGCCTGCAATATGTGAAACGACGACGGTGGGGGCCGGCGTCGTGACAGTCGAGCCGGAAAACAAGCTGCGCGCGGACACCTATCGACTGCTCGGCCGCCTGCTGAGCACGCCACCGGATGACGCCACTCTCGCGCTGCTGGCAACAGCGCCGACAAGCGAAGAAGACAACCTGCTGGCTGTGGCCTGGCGACTGCTGGCGACATCAGCCGGGCGTGCCGTCGCAAACCAGATGTCAAGCGAATACGAGGCGCTTTTTATCGGGCTCGGCCGCGGCGAACTGATGCCGTATGCATCGTGGTACCTGACCGGCTACCTGATGGAGCAACCACTCGCCCAGCTGCGTTCCGACATGAGGGAGCTCGGCTTCGAACGTCGCGACAACGTCAGCGAGCCGGAGGATCATGCGGCAGCGCTGTGCGAGATCATGGCGTTGCTCGCAGCAGAAGACCATGCCTGCGGTCTCGCGCAGCAGGCGAAATTTTTCCACACACACGTCGAGCCGTGGCTGGCGCGGTTTTTCCGCGACATGCAGCAGGCTCGCTCGGCGTGCTTTTATCGCGCCGTCGGACAGCTGGGCGAACAATTCATCGAGACCGACCAGCGTTATCTGGAGATGGTGCAAAGGCCGGATGGCACCGCGATCCAACGCAACCGACCCGTGGCTTCATAAGCAACGGCGATCGGTCGCATGACAGGAGAGAAGAAGATGAGTCGTAAATCGCGTACGTACACCGATGACCGGCGTACATTTCTCAAGAAGCTTGCCGCGGCAGGCGGGGCAACAGCGGCCGTCACAATGGCTGGCCATTCGGCTTTCGCCGCGCCGGAAACAGGCACCTCGTCCGAGCCAAAACCGCAGGGCTACCGGGAAACGCCCCACATTAATACCTACTACCGTACAGCTCGCCTGTAACCGGCCAACGCACCGGTTTCGGCGTTTACTGCAACTGATGGGAGATTAGCGATGAAGCTGATCAAGAAGCGAGATCTTACCGCCACAGAGACGGCCAGTGTAACGAGCCGCGTGCTCGGGTCCATGGTGGACCGCCGCGCATTCCTGCGACGCGCAGGATTGGGCCTTGGTGGCACCGCCGTAGCTGCGACACTGCCGATGACGATGATTCATCGTGCGCAGGCAGCGCCGAGCGCTGGCGCGGGAGGCGATGTCGAAATCCGCAAGTCCGTCTGCACGCACTGCTCGGTGGGTTGCGGCGTCGTCGCGGAAATCCAGAACGGTGTCTGGACCGGACAGGAGCCCGACTTCGATTCGCCGTTCAACATGGGCGGCCATTGTGCAAAAGGCGCATCGGTGCGCGAGCACGGGCACGGCGAGCGTCGGCTCAAATACCCGATGAAACTCGACGGCGGCAAGTGGACGCGCGTTTCATGGCAGCAGGCCATAGACGAAATCGGCGACCAAGTGCTCGATATTCGAAAACGCTCGGGTCCGGATTCGGTGTACTGGCTGGGCTCGGCGAAATTCAGTAACGAGCAGGCGTACCTGTTCCGAAAATTTGCCGCCCTTTGGGGCACCAACAACGTCGATCACCAGGCCCGCATTTGCCATTCGACGACGGTCGCCGGCGTCGCCAATACCTGGGGCTACGGCGCGATGACCAACTCGTACAACGACATGCACAATTGCAAAGCGATGTTCTTCATCGGCAGTAATGCCGCAGAAGCACATCCGGTCGCGATGCAGCACATACTGCGCGGCAAGGAGAACGGCGCGAAGATGATCGTCGTCGACCCGCGCTTCACGCGCACGGCGGCGCACGCAGACCAGTACGTTCGTATCCGCCCGGGTACCGACGTGCCGCTGATCTGGGGAATGCTCTGGCACATCTTCGAAAACGGCTGGGAGGACACACGGTACATCAAGCAGCGCGTCTACGGCATGGATGAAATTCGTACCGAGGTAGCGAAGTGGACCCCGGACGTCGTCGAGAACGTTTGCGGCGTGCCGGAAGAGGACGTCAAGCTGGCCGCGCAGACCATGGCCGAGAATCGCCCCGGCACGATTGTCTGGTGCATGGGCGGCACGCAGCACACGATCGGCAACAACAACACACGCGCCTATTGTGCGCTGCAACTGGCGCTCGGCAACATCGGCGTATCCGGAGGCGGCGCGAATATCTTCCGCGGCCACGACAACGTTCAGGGTGCCACCGATCTCGGCGTGCTCTCACACACGCTGCCGGGTTATTACGGTCTCGCCGAGGGCTCATGGAAGCACTGGGCGAGAGTCTGGGACCTTGATTACGATTGGGTAGCAGGTCGCTTCGATAGCGGCTATGTCGATACCGCCGCCGACGTCGAGGAAGGTCAGGCGCCGGTGCCATTCGCCGACCCGATGAACTCTGCCGGCATCCCTGTCTCGCGCTGGATCGACGGCGTTCTCGAGGACAGCCGGCTGATCGACCAGCGCGACCAGCTTAAGGCAATGTTCTTCTGGGGCCACGCGCCGAACAGCCAGACTCGCGGCCCGGAAATGAAAACGGCACTCGAGACGCTGGAGCTCGTTGTCGTCATCGATCCGTACCCGACGCACACCGCTGTCTTGCCGGATCGCAAGGAGGGAATGTACCTGCTGCCGGCCGCGACCCAGTTCGAGACTTACGGCTCGGTTACTGCATCGAACCGCTCGCTCCAGTGGCGCGACAAGCTGATCGACCCGCTGTTCGAATCGCTGCCCGATCACACGATCATGTACAAGCTGGCCAGCAAGCTTGGATTCGCGAACGAGCTGACCAAGCACATCAAGGTCGAGAACGATGAACCGCTGGTCGAGGATGTTCTGCGCGAGATCAATCGCGGCATGTGGACGATCGGTTATACGGGCCAGAGCCCCGAGCGTCTCAAGCTGCACATGGCCAACAAGCATACCTTCAACGTGACGACGCTGAAGGCCGAAGGCGGACCGTGTGACGGCGATTATTACGGGCTGCCATGGCCAAGCTGGGGCACGCCGGAAATGAAACATCCCGGAACGCCGGTGCTGTACGACACGAGCAAGTCGGTGGCCGAGGGCGGCCTGAATTTCCGCGCTCGCTTCGGCGTGGAGCACAACGGCGTCAACCTGCTGGCGGAGGACTCCTACAGCAAGGGCGCCGAAATCAAGGATGGCTATCCGGAATTCACCGCGGACATGCTGAAACAGCTCGGCTGGTGGGACGATCTCACTGCCGAGGAAAAACAGGCCGCCGAGGGCAAGAACTGGAAGACCGACCTGTCGGGTGGTATCCAGCGCGTTGCGATCAAGCACGGCTGCGCGCCGTTCGGCAACGCCAAGGCCCGTTGCGTGGTCTGGACATTCCCGGATCCGGTGCCGGTGCATCGCGAACCCCTCTACACCTCGCGTCGCGACCTTGTCGACAAATATCCGACCTACGAGGACGTCAAGAGCCATTACCGGCTGCCGACGCGCTACGAGTCGATACAGGCGAAAGACTACTCGGTCGATTACCCGCTGATTCACACGAGCGGGCGCCTGGTCGAGTACGAAGGAGGTGGCGAGGAGTCTCGCTCGAACCCGTGGCTTGCCGAGTTGCAACAGGAGATGTTCGCCGAGATCAACCCGGCCGACGCCAACGACGCCAGTATTCGCGACGGTCAATGGATCTGGCTGGAGGGTCCGGAAGGTGGCCGCATCAAGATCAAGGCCATGGTTACCAGACGCGTCGCGCGCGGCGTGGTGTTCACGCCGTTCCATTTCGGCGGCTGGTTCGAAGGCAAGGACCTGCTGGACAAGTATCCGGAGGGCGCCGCTCCGTACGTACGCGGCGAGGCCTGTAACACGGCCTTCACCTACGGGTACGACTCCGTCACGCAGATGCAGGAAACTAAAGCTTCCCTCTGCAAGATCATCGCAGCTTAGGAGACTCGATCATGGCACGAATGAAATTTCTCTGTGACGCCGAACGCTGCATCGAATGCAACGGTTGCGTAACAGCCTGCAAGAACGAGCACGAGGTGCCCTGGGGTGTTAACCGACGTCGCGTCGTAACCCTCGATGATGGTGTCCCGGGCGAAAAGTCGATCTCGGTAGCCTGCATGCACTGCACGGACGCGCCGTGCGCGGCCGTCTGCCCGGTCGACTGTTTCTACACGACCGACGACGGCGTCGTGCTGCACGACAAGGACCTTTGCATCGGCTGCGGCTACTGCTTCTACGCCTGCCCCTTCGGCGCACCGCAGTTCCCGCAGAAAGAGGCTTTCGGCGTGCGCGGCAAGATGGACAAGTGTACGTTCTGCGCCGGCGGACCCGAGGAAGACAACTCCGCGGCCGAGCGCGAGAAGTACGGGCGCAACCGCATTGCCGAAGGCAAATTGCCGTTATGTGCGGAGATGTGCAGTACCAAGGCGCTGCTGGCCGGTGACGGCGACATGGTCGCGGACATTTACCGCGATCGCATCACGAAGCGCGGCGGTCGGCCCGAGACATGGGGCTGGGAGACCGCGTACAAGAAGAGCGACGCCTGACAAGAAAAGCGTCGCAAGGAAGAGCGGATCATGACGAAGAGCATCATGAAGACGAGTCGCGCACTGGCGGTGGCGATGGTCGTGGGCATCGCGTCACTCAGCTCGACCGGATGCACGGAACGGAGTGCGGTCACCTGGCACGAACCCGGCGTCTACAAGGGCGGTGACGATCCGCTGCTGGCAAAGCAGAAGGATTCGCAACAAATCGCGGCCCTGCAGGAACGGTTAGTCATGGGACAGTCGGACCGATAGCGAGACTGGTCCGCATAAGCGAATGGACGCCGCGACCCTGGCGGGTGCGCGGCGCAAAGAGGAGCCTGGTCAATGCGTGCACAAACAATCACTAGGAAACCCCGGAGCCGTCGTCGTATCGCCCTCGTCACGGTCGCACTGTCGATGTTGCTGGCTATGGCGTTGCCGTTGACCGGCTACATCGCACACGACGCCGGCCTGGCATGGGCCCAGTCCGACGACGCCGAAAAAGAGGCGGTCAACCCGCGCTCCGACTATTGGCGCGCCGTACGCCAGGGAACGGAAGGCTATTCCGCCGTGTCGGGGTCTGAAGCCGGCGTTCTGATCCAGAACGGCGGCGAGAACTGGCGCAATGTGCGCAACGGGCCCCTTAAATTTGTCGGCGGATCGTTGCTGATCGCCGTACTCATCGCGATCCTCGTGAAACACCTGGTCAAGGGCAAGGATATGCTCGACTCGCCGACCGGCCGCAAAATGACCCGCTGGGGTGGCTTCGATCGTGCCCTGCACTGGTACGTCGGTATCACGTTCATCATCCTCTCGATCACAGGCCTGAGTCTGCTGTTCGGACGAGCGCTGCTGATCCCCTTGCTGGGCAAGGAAGGCTTCGCTGCCTGGGCGCAGCTGTCCAAGCCTGTACACGACTATCTGGCCCTGCCGTTCATTGTCGGCTTCGCACTCATGCTGCTCATCTGGATTCCGAGGAACATTCTACGGAGCCATGACTTCGCGTGGCTCAAGTCCGTGGGCGGCCTGATCGGCAAGGATCATCCGCAAGCCGGCTTCATGAACGGCGGCGAGAAGGTCTTCTTCTGGATCCTGTTCTTCGGCGGTGTTGCACTGATGGTGTCCGGCTTCTACCTGCTGTTCCCGAACCTGGGTTGGGAACGGGACTCGATGCAGCTGTCGCATAT
This sequence comes from Woeseiaceae bacterium, assembly GCA_022866645.1. Lineage (GTDB taxonomy): Bacteria > Pseudomonadota > Gammaproteobacteria > Steroidobacterales > Woeseiaceae > UBA1847. The sequence continues at coordinate 31,681 of JALHUQ010000428.1, forward strand.
CGTGCACTCGGCCAGCGGCTTGTTCCTCATCGCCATCTCGCTCGGCCACATCTACCTCGGCAGCATCGGTGTCGAAGGCGTGCTCGAGGGCATGGTGGGCGGCGAAGTCGATGAGGGCTTCGCGAAGCAACACCACAACCTGTGGTACGACGAAGTCAAAGGCATCGCTCCTCCTGAAGAGAGCTCCGCGGCGCCGGACGTTTCGGGCGCAACCCCGACGACCTAGCCGACGCAGCAGTTGCCCATTGGTTTTCTGAACGGGCCCCGATGATGACGATCACGGGGCCCGTATTAATTCTGCGGCTGGCTATGGTCCTGCCAGTCCTCTGGCTGTCATCCTGCGCCACGACCGATACCGGCGCCGATCCCTGGTCCGTTGCGCTGGCCGCGAAGGACCTCGCGGCGATCAATCAGCTGCTCGACAGTAACGAAGCCGATGCCAATCGCTCCAGGCCCGATGGCAAGACGGCCCTCATGTTTGCCTCACAGTTAAGTGACACCGAACTCGTCGCCCGATTGCTGACGGCTGGCGCCGACGTCAACGCGCGGAACGCGAACGGCGGTACTGCCCTGATGTACGCGGCCCTGGGCGGCGACGCGACGGTGACAGCACTGCTGCTCGACGCGGGTGCGCGCCACGACACCAAGGCGAAACTGGGCTGGACGGCCCTTGAAGTGGCTGCCGTCAAGGGACATATATCTGCCGCAAGGAAGTTGCTCGAAGCTGGCGCGGAACCCGACGTCCGGGATACCTACGGATGGACGCCATTGATGCGCGCCGTCGATACGCGTCGCCTCGCATTCGTGCGGATGCTGCTCGAAGAGACCAGCGCAGATCTGTGCGCCCGCCAGGAGTCCGGTGCAATGGCCCTGCATATCGCCGCGGCAAGCGGGGACCCGGCGATGGTCAGGCTACTCGTCGACCATGGCGCAGAGCGGGACGCGACCGACAACGACGGCCGCACGGCTGACGATATTGCGCGGTCGCTGGGTCACGCGGAAATTGCTGACTACCTGTCCGGAGAGGAACCGCTGGAACAAGGCGGTTCGTGACGGTTTGCTAACAGGCCTTGGTCCGCGTGTATTCGCTCATCGACCAGACGACCGTCGTATCCCTGGCCTCGCGCCGGATGTCGTCGCGCTTGTGTGCGAGCGACACCTGGAGGCCGAACTCGGTGAGAAAACGCTCAAACATACTGCCGCCGTAGACACCCGTCGCGAACAGCGCCTGCTCATCGGGGTCGTAGTCGAGATGCACTGCTGCGAGCGGTTGTGGAGCGGGTCCCGACAGGACGCGCGCGCCTTCGCGGGGATCGTAGACGCTGCCCTCCGAGCAACAGTAAATCACCTGTCCGCGGCTCCACCAGCCGCTACTGGTGTTCGACGGCGACATGGGCTGGTGCCGATAATCGATGAAGCTCACGGTTCGTGTCGGGTAGCTCATGCGATGCGCACAAATTGCTGAAAACGCCACGATCGAACGGCCCGGCCCGGCCCCGCCCGCCCAACGGTACGCACGGCCGTCTGCGGTGGTCAGCTCGGCGCCCGGCTCCGCCGGAGACCCGAGGTTGATCAGGAAACAGGGGGTAGTGACATAGGGATAATGAAAGACAAAGCTTTCGCCGATGGCCAGGCTTCCGGGATCAAGCGTCTTTCCGTCGGGATCAACAAGCCTAACGCGCTCTGCCGGGATCAGCTCCCCAGCCGGCTCGGCAACCAGGGCCGGGTTGGCGGCTACGGCAGCACCGGCGCCGACGCAGACCTTGATGAACTTGCGTCTGTCAAATGTGTTGGAATTTGCCATTTTGTGTTACCCAAATCGATATCGGGCGCGGTTATAGCCAGATAGTAGCAAAACGGGCGATGGTTCGTTGCTGGCGTTCCAAACGGGCATCTGAAAGAATGACGCTTTGCGTCCTCATGCGTACCGGATTCCGCACTCATGAGACGATTTGGGGGCGCCGCAGGCCTTATGATCGTTTTTCTAATATGAACGAATCCCCGTCAGCAATCGGCACGGCGTTGTCGATGATTGCCACGCTCGACGCCGACTTGTTCGAGATCGTCTTGCTCTCGCTGCAGGTCAGCCTGGGTGCGGTCGCGATCGCGTCGATCATTGCGCTGCCGCTGGGGGCGCTCATTGCACTGCAGAGATTCCCCGGCCGGCGGGCCGTTGTCATACTCCTCAATGCGATGATGGGGCTGCCACCCGTAGTCGTCGGCCTGATGGTCTACGTCTTGTTGTCGCGCGCCGGACCGCTCGGGTCGATGGGCCTGCTGTTCACGCCCACCGCGATGGTTATCGCGCAGAGCATCATCGTGCTGCCGATCATTGCGGCGCTATCGCGGCAGACGATCGCCGACCTGCACGAGGAATATGGCGAGTACCTGCGGTCGCTCGGTTGTACGCCGATGCAGAGCATCGCGACGTTGCTCTGGGACGGGCGTTTTCGATTGCTGACCGCCATCATGGCAGGCTTCGGCAGGGCCATTGCCGAGGTTGGCGCCGTCATTATCGTCGGAGGCAACATCCAGCATTCGACCCGGGTGATGACGACGACCATTGCGCTGGAAACGAGCAAGGGCAACCTTGCCCTCGCGCTTGGACTCGGCGTAATGCTTCTGACCCTTGCCCTGGGCATTAACGCGGCGGCGCTGGTCATTTCCGATACCGCGAGGCGGCGTTATGGCTGACGGCGCACCGCACACCGAAGCACGCGAGTACGAACAGCGAGATTCGATTGCCAAACACCCGCTGCTGCCGCTCGTTGCCCGGGGAGTGGATTTCGGGATCAATGGCCAGCGAATCATTGACGATGTGTCGTTCTGGATAGGCTCGAGCGGACGGACCGTCATCCTCGGCCCCAACGGGGCTGGCAAAAGCGTCATGCTGCGCCTGTGTCATGGCCTCCTCAAGCCCACCCGCGGAGAAATTCGCTGGGGCGACATGTCGGTAGCCGATGCGCGCGAGCAACAGGCGATGACGTCTCAAAAACCGGTACTGCTGCGGCGCACGGTCAACGACAACCTGCTTCACGTACTGAGGGTGAAAGGCGTGCCCCTGGGTGAGCGCCAGGCCCTCGTCGATGCTGCCCTGGAGCAGGCAGGACTGACCGACCTTGGCGGGCGGCACGCCCGCGATCTTTCCGGCGGACAACAGCAACGGCTGGCGATTGCGCGGGCGTTCGTTCTCAAACCCAAGGTGCTGCTGCTGGACGAACCCACCGCAAATCTCGACCCCGCCGCCGTGCGGGGCGTCGAGGAACTGATCGGTGCCATCGGCGCCGCCGGCACCAAGATACTGATGACGACACACGACATCGCCCAGGCAAAGCGGCTCGCCGCGGACGTCATGTTTCTCAACCAGGGCCGGCTGCTCGAGCACGCGCCGGCGATGGAGTTCTTCTCATCGCCAAAAGACCCGGTGGCCGCGCGTTTTCTCGCCGGCGAACTACCGGCCTGACTTGTGATGACTCATTTTCCTCAACGCTCCACGGGATAAAGCCGAACATGCGCAGCAAGACGAATTCTTCCCCAACGACGTTCACGCGCCTGGTGGCGGCGCTTGTCCTGGGCGTCCTGGCCATCGCGAGTGCGGCACTCGGTGAACCGCGCTCGATCATCGTCGCGTCGACGACATCCACGCAAAACTCGGGCCTTTTCGCCTGGTTGCTGCCGCAATTCACGGCGGAGACCGGCATTGATGTCCAGGTCGTCGCGGTCGGCACCGGTCAGGCCATACGTATCGCGACGAACGGCGATGCCGACCTGTTGCTGGTTCACCATGAAGCATCCGAACGAAAGTTTGTTTCTGACGGGCTGGGTCTCGCGCGCCACCCGATCATGCACAACGATTTTGTACTCGTAGGGCCTGTCGCCGATGCCGCCGGCGTCCGCGGTATGAGCGAAATCACGGTGGCGTTGCGGCGTATTGCCGAGAGCGAGCAGATATTCGTATCGCGCGGCGACGACAGCGGCACTCACAAGAAAGAACTCGAGATCTGGGGCGCCAGCGGTTTCGATCCCCGCCCGGCGAGCGGCTCATGGTACCGCGAGGCGGGCTCGGGCATGGGGGCAACCCTGAATACCACGAGCGCCATGGGAGGGTACACGCTCAGCGACCGGGCGAGCTGGGTGAGCTTCGGTAACAAGGGAGACATGGAGATACTCCTCGAAGGCGACCCGCCCCTGAACAATCCCTACGCGGCCATCGTCGTCAACCCTGAACGACACCCGCACGTGCGGGTCAGGGAGGCCCAGGCTTTCGTGGATTGGCTTACGTCGGCACGGGGACAGGCGGCGATTGCTGCGTTTCGCGTCGACGGCCAGCAGCTGTTCTTTCCAGATGTTGTTCCGGACGGGAGGTAGACCTGGCACATGAACAACGAGATTCGTTCCCGACGCCGCGTTCGCCTTCCACTACACATCGTTCCACTGCTGGCCTTGCTGTGCGTTAGCGTCGTTCAGGCGCAGGGCGAACCACCACCCAAGGAGTCGGCCGCCGAAGCCCCGGACTGGCTCTCCATAAGCGGCAGTCTGCGGCTGCGCTATGAATCCATGGACAACTCGTTTCGCCTCTTCGGTCCGGACTCGGATGAGCTGCTGGTGTCGCGCCTGCTCGTGCACGCCGCGGTCAAAGGCGAGCGATTCTATGGGGGGCTCGAACTCCAGGATTCCCGGGCGTGGTTACATCAGGACCTGACACCGGTCGGTACGGACGACGTCAACGCGCTCGAGCCATTACGCGCATACATCGGTTACAAGAACGAGAATGTCGACATCCAGGTCGGCCGGATGACAATGGATGTTGGCAGCCGCCGCCTGGTGGCGCGCAATCGCACGCGCAATACGATCAACGCCTTTACGGGCATCCGGGCCAGGTGGTCGAATCCCGGGCGCGTCGGCCTGGACGCATTCGTAACGATGCCGGTTGCACGCCTGCCCAATATCCTCGAACGAGATCGTATGCGAAACAACGAGTTCGATCTCGACCAGGAACATTGGGAGCGGTTGTTCTGGGGCTTGTATGTATCCGACCTGCAGATCAGCAGCCGTTTTGACACTGAGGCGTATCTGATCGGGATTCGCGAAGATGATCGGCCAGGTTTGCCCACGCGCAATCGCAACTTCCTGACATCCGGTGTACGCGCGCACCATTCGGGCGATGTATGGGCTTACGAGATCGAAGCCGCGCTCCAGCACGGCAAGAGCCGTGCCAGCGCGCTGCCAATCGACACCACGGACCTCGATCACCGCGCGTGGTTCACTCACGCCGAAATCAGCCGCAAATTGCAGGGCAGCTGGGAGCCTCGCGTGATCTTGCGTTTCGATTATGCATCGGGCGACAAGGATCCGGATGACGGCGAGTTCAACCGCTTCGATACCCTGTACGGCGCCAGGCGCTGGGAGTTCGGGCCTACAGGCATTTATGGCGCCTTGGCGCGCAGCAATATCCTGTCGCCCGGTATCGCCCTGCGGTCGAAGCCGGGCCCGTCCACCGATTTCCGAATCGACTACCGGCCTGCATGGCTTGCCAGCAAGCGCGATGCCCTGCTGACAGCAGGGCTCAGAGACCGTGATGGCCTTTCAGGGTCGTTTATCGGTCACCAGGTTGATTTGCGCTGGCAATGGTGGTCGGATTCGCGAAACCTGACGGTCGACGTCACGGCCGCTTACCTGTGGAAGGGGGAGTTTCTCGAAAATGCTCCGTTCGCGCCGCCGACCTCCAACACGGCTTACGCCTACATTTCGACGGCGTTGGCCTTCTGATCGGGATGGAAGCGTGCGACCGGGGGAGCATGGCTTCCACGTGCATCAGAACCCGAGTTGCAGTCCGGGCGAGAAGGACGGCACCAGGGCGGCCGGTCTCGCCGCCGGCGGGCACTATGATCCGACGGATGCCAAGGCACACAGGGGTCCCGGTCATGACGGGCACCTGGGCGATCTGCCGCTGCTGGTCGTCGACGAGAACGGTGAGGCCAGTGCCGTTACGGTAGCGCCCCGGTTGACCGTTGCCGATATCCGCGGACGAGCGCTCATGGTGCACGCATCCGGCGACAACTACAGCGACGACCCGAAACCTCTCGGGGGTGGCGATGCCCGCATCGCCTGCGGCGTCATCAAGTAGTTTTCTGCGGCATCTACTCCGCGGCCACGCCTTCAGCCGGTTCGATTCGCGCCGCGCAGAACTTGAACTCCGGAATCTTTCCGAAAGGATCGAGCTTCGGGTTAGTCAACAGGTTTGCAGCTGCTTCCGTGTAACAGAACGGGATGAACACCGTGCCGTCGGCGATGTCGCGGTCGAGGCGCACGCGCAGCGTGATTGCGCCGCGTCGGGTCGACACGCGGATGAAATCTCCAGGCTCAAGCTGCATCCGCTCGATATCCCGCGGTGACAGACAGGCGACGGCTTCGGGCTCGAGCCTGTTCAGCGTGTCCGCACGCCGCGTCATGGCGCCGGTATGCCAGTGTTCCAGCATCCGTCCCGTGCTCAGGATCATCGGGAAGTCGTCATCCGGCAGCTCATCCGGCGGCGTGAGCTCGGTCGGCACGATCCTGGCGCGGCCCGTCTTCGTCGGAAAGCCGGCGCCGAAAATAATCGCGTTGCCCGGTTCGTCGGGCGCGTCGCAGGGATAGGTCACCGCGTCCTCGCGTTCGAGCCGTGCCCAGGTAACGTTGGCAAACGACGGCATGATCTCGGCCATCTCCGTAAAGATGTCGCGCGGATGCGTGTAGTGCCAGTCGAGCCCGATGCGCCGCGCGATTTCCTGCGTGATCCACCAGTCCTGACGAGTATCGCCGGGCAGCGGCACAACTTCCCGGGCGAGCTGCACCTGACGGTTGGTGTTTGTAAACGTGCCGGTCTTCTCGGCGTGTGCGGAGGCCGGCAGCACGACATCCGCCTGCCACGCGGTTTCGGTCAGGAAGATGTCCTGCACCACAAGATGTTCGAGTTTTGCCAGCGCTTGGCGGGCGTGCGCCTGATCCGGGTCCGACATTGCCGGGTTCTCGCCCAAAATGTACATCGCCCTGACCTCTCCCGCGAGGATCGCATTTATGATTTCGACAACGGTAAGGCCACGCCTGGAGTCGAGCGCCGTGCCCCAGAAATCCTCGTAGCGTTTCCGGTTGTCCTCGTCCTCCACCGATTTGTAGTCGGGGTAGAACATCGGGACCAGCCCGGCATCCGAGGCGCCCTGCACGTTGTTCTGCCCGCGCAGCGGATGCAGCCCGGTACCCGGCCGGCCCACATGTCCGGTAACCAGCGCGAGCGCGATCAGCCCGCGCGCGTTATCCGTGCCATGCACCGATTGCGAGATGCCCATGCCCCAGAAAATGATCGAGTTCTTCGAGGTCGCATAGAGGCGCGCGACATCACGGATCGTTTTCGCATCGATGCCGCAGACATCGGCCATCTTCTCGGGCGGGAAGGCCCTGACGCGCTCGGCCAGCTCCTCGAAGCCCTCAGTGTGCGTCCCCAGGTATTGCAGGTTGTGCAGCCCTTCCTCGATGATCGTGTGGATCATCGCGTTCAGCAGCGCCACGTCCGTGCCGGCCCTGAACTGCAGGATGAAGGTCGCGTGGCGGCCCAGTCCCTGCCCGCGCGGGTCCGCAACGATCAGCTTCGCGCCACGCTTCGCGGCGTTCTTGAAATAGGTGGCCGCGACGGGATGGTTCTGCTCGGGCCGCGCGCCGATGACGATAATGCAGTCAGCGGTATCCGCCGTCGTGAAAGGCGCAGTAACAGCCCCCGAGCCGATGCCCTCCATGAGCGCTGCAACCGACGAGGCATGACAGAGTCGGGTGCAGTGATCGACGTTGTTCGTGCCGAAACCGGCCCGCACGAGTTTCTGGAACAGGTAGGCTTCCTCGTTCGACCCCTTCGCCGAGCCGAATCCGGCGAGCGCCGACGGTCCGTTTTCGTCGCGCGCCTTCATGAGGCCTGCCGCAGCCCGCTCCAGCGCCTCCTCCCA
>JALHUQ010000429.1 GCA_022866645.1 Woeseiaceae bacterium
CTGATCGTTCTACCTTGCGTTGGCGGCACCGGGTCCTGCCAAAGCAGGTGTTCTTTGGGGACGTCCTTGCCGAGGTAGCGTGAGATCGGTCCCATATCGCGATGCGTCAGTTTGAACCACGCCTTGGCGAATGCATCGGCAAATTCGTCCGGGTTTTCGTGGAAGTGCTTGGAAATCTTGTTGTAGATCGGATCCATTTTCATGGCCATGTCGGCCGTGCTCATCATCGGCGGGTTTTTCTTCGACCGATTGTGAGCATCAGGCACGACACGCGCCGTAGCATCTTTCGGTGTCCACTGCTGCGCACCGGCAGGGCTCTTCGTGAGCTCCCACTCATAGTTGAAAAGATTGTCAAAATAACCGTTGTCCCACTTCACCGGATCGCTAGTCCATGCGCCTTCCAACCCGCTGCTGATCGTATCGCCACCGCTGCCGCTGCCAAAGCTGTTGGCCCAGCCGAAGCCTTGCTCCTGGATGCTGGCACCGGCGGGTTCCGGGCCGACGTACTTGTTCGGATCGGCGGCACCATGGCATTTGCCGAAGGTGTGTCCGCCGGCGGTGAGGGCAACGGTCTCGTAGTCATCCATCGCCATGCGAGCGAACGTCTCGCGAATGTCGTTGGCTGACAGCAGCGGATCCGGGTTGCCGTTTGGCCCCTCAGGGTTGACATAGATCAGGCCCATCTGAACGGCGCCGAGCGGATTCGCGAGTTCCCGGTCGCCGCTGTAGCGTTCGTCGCCAAGCCACTCGGACTCGGGTCCCCAGTCGATGTCCTCTTCGGGTTCCCAGATATCCTTGCGCCCGCCGCCAAAACCAAGCGTTTTCAATCCCATCGAATCAAGTGCGACGTTACCAGCGAGGACCAATAGGTCAGCCCACGATATTTTGCGTCCGTACTTTTGCTTGATCGGCCAAAGCAGTCGGCGGGCCTTGTCGAGGCTCACGTTGTCAGGCCAGCTGTTGAGGGGCTCGAAGCGTTGTGAGCCAGAACCCGCGCCGCCGCGGCCATCGCTGATACGGTATGTGCCTGCGCTATGCCACGCCATGCGTATGAAGAACGGTCCGTAGTGGCCCCAGTCGGCCGGCCACCAGTCCTGCGAATCGGTCATCAACTCTTCGAGGTCATTCTTCAGGGCATCCAGGTCCAGGCTCTTGAACTCTTCAGCGTAGTTGAAGTCCTCGCCCATAGGATTGGCGTCGGTAGGGTTCTGGTGAAGGATCTTCAGCTTCAGCTGATTCGGCCACCAGTCTGCGTTTGACTGGGCTCCAGCTGCCGTGTGTCTGCCGGAGGCACCCATCACCGGGCACTTGCTGGCGCTTTCTGCTTTGTGGTCAATCATGCTGCGTTCCTCCGCCAAGTCCTGTGAGCTACAGCCTGCGCGCTGGCGTTCGGCCGGTCTGTTCGGTGGGATACTTACGGAGAAATTGCATTGGTGCGGCAACGAACAGATGCCGGTGGCGTCGCCACTGTAGGCTGCCACTATTCACCAGGGCATTGGGGTCTTGGGAGTACACGATCAAGAAGCAGGTTTTTGTCCATGAGTAAGCAGGCGACCCAAACAATTTCCTATTTTTCCGATGTACTTTGCGTCTGGGCCTACGCGGCGCAAATCAAACTCGATGAATTGCGGCGGCAATTCGGCGATACGATCTGCGTGCAGTATCACTTTCTTCCCTTATTCGGCGATGTTTCCGGGCATATTGATGCCGGCTGGGGTGACCGGGGTGGTGCGGAAGGCTATGCGCAGAATGTGAAACAGGTGGCCGAACGTTTCAGTCACATCGACATCCACCCAGATATCTGGACCAGGAACAGGCCGCCCACGTCGGCGAGTTGCCATCTGTTTCTCAAGGCCATCCAGCTTCTTGAAAAGTCCGGTGAAATATCCGCAGTGCCCGAGGCACAGTTTGACGACAAGAGCCTGTTTGAAGAGATGATTTGGCGATGTCGACTCGGCTTTTTTCGGGACCTGCACGACATCGCCGATCGCAGTCAGCAAGAAGCGATCGCCGCGGATATCGGTTTACCCATTGCCGACATCCGCCGGCAAATCGACAGTGGCGCAGCCCATGCGGCGCTTTGCGCGGATTTCGATGCCAGGGGAAAGCATTTTGTCGAAGGCAGCCCCACTTTTATGCTCAACGAAGGTCGGCAGAAGCTTTATGGCAATGTCGGTTATCGGATCATTGAGGCGAGTATCCAGGAGTTGCTGGACGACCCCGGCGAACGGGCCAGCTGGTGTTAATCGATGCGTACGAACAGATATTCGCTTGCCAGTCGTTTGACGTTCTGACGATGCACTTTTGACAAACCGAAAATGTGCGGCAAGTGCGCTCAGGTCATCCCAGCCCGGAAAATGCTCGGCAACAATCATCACACCGTTTAACTCGCCCTTATTCTCGATGTACGGATCAACTTCACTGGCAACGCGGTCTCTCTGCTACACCACTTAGGCACAGAATATGCGGATACAGGTCACCCGATTCTGATTATTGCTGGATTCAGGACGGGGCGGGGATTTAGCGTGCCGCATGCAGAATCTGCCCTGCCTCTGCAGCCGTGTAAAAACATATGTAACAAGTTGTTGCGCAGCCATAATTTGGTCGGATTCTGCGGGTTCCGCGACAAATTATTGTCTATAGTGGCGGGATGACCGCGATTTCAAAAACTACAATATTGCTTTTCGTGTTGTTGGCGATGGCTGCCTGTTCGAAGTCCGGAAACACGGACACCCAGGCGCCAGCGGCGAGCCGTGCCGCGGTTCCGGTGGTTGCAGAGCTGCTGCGGTTCGAACGCGAGCGCGTCCGCATCGAGGCGGTTGGTACGTCACGCGCCAGGTTGTCGGCTGATCTTTTTTCACCGACCTCAGGAGAGGTTGTCGCAGTCAATTTCGAGCCCGGCCAGGCGGTAAAGGCCGGTGATGTTCTCGTGCAGCTTGATGCCGAAAAGGAAAAATTGGCTGTACGTCTCGCGGAATTGCATCTCGAGGAAGCCGAGCTCCTGTATGACCGCTATGAACGATCGGCAGGCAGTGGCGCGGTTCTGCCGACTGCGCTGGACGCTGCACGCCTTGCTGCCGAAACTGCGAGCGTGGAGCTTGAGCGATCCCGAATCGCACTTGACGACCGCAGCATTACAGCAGTGTTCAACGGCTACGTCGGCAGCTCGGAAGCTGACCCCGGTGATCGTGTCGATACCAGTACGCTCATCACTACACTCGACGATCGTGGTTCACTGTTTGTCAGTTTTGCAGTGCCCGAGGCATTTATCGGCGAGCTCGCTGTTAACGACGAAGTGCAGATGCGGACGTGGAATGAGGGCAGTGGTGATATCAGCGGCGTGATTATTGATATCGGCAGCCGTATTGATCCTACCAATCGCACATTTACTGTTCGTGCCCGTGTTGGCAATGCGGACGACCGGTTGCGCCCCGGCATGAGCTTCCGAGTCAGAATCGATGTACAGGGCAAGATGTATGCGGTCATTAGTGAGACCGGACTGCAATGGGGTGCCGATGGCGCCTATGTCTGGGCGGTGGTAGATGGCTCGGCGACGCGTGTCCCGGTGCGCGTCGTGCAGCGCCGCGAAGGCCAGATTCTGGTCGATAGCGAGCTGAAAGACGGTGCCATCATTGTCGTCGAAGGCACACAGAACATGCGTGACGGGATCGCCGTAGACCACGGCGTGCCACGTGTTGCTGCCAGCAGCGGATCGCTGTCCGTACCTGACTGAAGTCTGCACACATGGACTATTCCAATCGCAATGACCTGCCGAGCATCAGTGTTCGTCGACCGGTACTGATCCTGGTTGCCAACCTGATCGTCGTTCTCGCTGGCATCGCGGCGCTCGCAAGCGTCGAAATTCGCGAGCTACCCGATGTTGACCGCCCCGTTGTTACCGTCCGTGCCAGTTTCCCGGGCGCTTCGCCGGAAACGATGGATGCGGAGGTCGTCAGTCTTCTCGAGGGTGCGATCGCGCGCGTATCCGGTATCCAGAATCTGCGTTCGGCATCGGAAGAGAATAGTGGCAGGATCTATATCGAATTTCGGCCGGGAGTTGATCTCGATACTGCCGCGGCCGACGTCCGCGAAGCGGTGAGCCGCGTATCTCAGCGTTTGCCAGAGCGAGTGGAGCAGGTCATCGTCGTAAAGGCCGACGACGATGCGCAGTCTGTCCTGAACCTGGCGGTGTCGAGTGACGTTTTGCCGATGGCTGAGTTAACGCGAGTCGTTGAGCGAGAAATTGTCCCTCTATTCATTGCGATCGACGGCGTGGCCGATGTGCAGGTTTCAGGTGCCCGGCAACGCATGCTGCGTGTGGCCGTTGATCCGCTGCGACTCACCAGCTACGGCTTGTCGGTAACAGATGTATCCGCGGTATTGATGCAGGCACCGTTTGACGTACCTGCCGGTAGTTTTCGATCACTGGATCAAGAGCTGATCGTGCGTGCCAACGCGAGCATCAAGAGCGCCGACGAACTCGCCGACATTGTCATTCGCGATTCCGTTCGTGTTGGCGATGTTGCAGATGTCTTCTTCGGTCCCGAAGATGCGGATTCATTGTCGAGACTCGACGGCCGGGCGGTGCTCGGACTCGGCATTATTCGCCAGGCTGGCTCAAACACAATCGAGATTTCGGCGAGCGCCAAGGCGGCCACCGAACTCGTGAAGACGCGATTTCCCGATTTACAGTTGGTTGTAACCGACGATCAGGCAACGTTTATCAGGAGTTCTGTTACGCAAGTGTTGATTACGCTCGCTTTGTCGATCACGATCGTTATTTCGACTATCTGGCTGTTTATGGGTAGTTTCCGGGCGACACTTGTTCCCGCACTGGCCATACCGGTTGCGCTCATTGGCACCGTGGCTGCCATTTACCTGCTCGGGTTCTCTATCAACATATTGACGCTGCTGGCTCTTGTTCTGGCAACCGGCCTCGTCGTCGATGACGCGATCGTCGTTCTTGAAAACATTCAGCGTCACCGCGCGGACGGTATGGGCGGGCGGGCCGCGGCAGTGATTGGGACGCGGCAGGTATTTTTTGCCGTCATCGCGACAACAGCGGTGCTGGTTGCGGTGTTCGTGCCTATTTCCTTCCTGCCCAGCACGGCCGGTCGGCTGTTTCGCGAGTTCGGTCTCGTGCTGGCGTGTTCTGTGATCATCTCAAGTTTCGTGGCGTTGTCGCTGGTTCCCGCTGCTGCAGCGCGCCTCGTCAAAGACAGTGCCGAAAACAAACAATCGGAGTGGCTCGGGAAAATCGGACGCCGTTTGGCGAGTGCCTACGGTCGCACGCTGTCCACTCTGCTCGATCGGCCGCTGGTGCCGGTCGCTGTCGCGTTGTTGTTTGCGGCGGCGGCGGGCGTTGCCTACCAGGCGCTCGAGCGTGAACTTATCCCGCCAGAAGATCGTGGCCTTATTCGCGTGCTTGCTACCGGTCCTGATGGCGTGGGACTCAATTTCATGGATCGCCAGACCGAGACGATCGAAGCCCTGCTACAGCCTTATGTGGCAGCGGGAGAGGCCAGTTCGGTGTACAGCACGATCGGCCAGTGGGATCCGAACCGGACCTTCGTTTCGATGCCGCTGGTGGACTGGAGTGAGCGGGAACGCAGCCAGCTGGAAATTATCGAGGAGCTGCAAGGGCCTCTGGCTGCCATACCCGGCGTTCGTGCGAACAGCTGGGGCAGCAACAGTCTGAACATTCGGGGCGGTGGTGGTGACCTCAGCGTCGCGCTGCTTGGCAACAACTACGCGGACATATTTGAGGCTGCGAAAATCTTCAGCGCGGCCATCGAAGAGCGTTTGCCGAAGCTGACACGGCCGCGAATCTCATTCGATCCGACACAACCGCAGCTTTCTGTGGATATCGATCGACGTCGAGCGGCGGACCTCGGAGTGGATCTCGGGTCGCTAGCGGCAACGTTGCGCGCCATGGTTGACGGTGACGAACTCGTCGATCTCAATATTGACGATGAGGCGGTGCCGATATTGCTGGAGTCGGCCAGTGGCAAGATCAACGACCCTACGGATCTCGTCAACCTGTACGTCAGCACACGCAGTGGCGAGCTGGTTCCGTTGTCGAGCGTCGTATCATTGCAAGAAGAAGGCGTTGCTACCGAGCTCAACCGCCAGGCTCAGCGCCGTGCGATCGAAATTCGTATTGAACGTGCGGACTCGCACGCATTGCAAACGGCTGTTGATGATTTGCGGGCATTGGGCGAAGAAGTATTGCCCAATGACGTTTCCCTGATTTTTCTTGGTGAGGCGGCCACGCTGGAAGAGACCTCTCGCGACGTTGCCATGACCTACGTATTCGCGATCGTACTGATTTTTCTGGTTCTCGCCGCGCAATTCGAGGGCTTTACCAGTGCGCTGGTGGTCACGTGTATCGTGCCGTTCGGCGTTGCGGCGGCGATTTTCGCGCTGTTGCTGACGGGTACATCGCTGAATATCTATTCGCAGATCGGGCTCGTATTGTTGATAGGACTCATGGCGAAGAACAGTGTGCTGGTGGTCGAATTCGCGGAACAACTGCGTGACCAGGGTTTGAATGTACGCGACGCCATTGAACAAGGTGCCATCCGTCGATTGCGGCCGGTAACGATGACAATGATATCGACGATACTCGGTGGATTGCCGCTGATTCTGGGTAGTGGTGCTGGCTCTGAAGCGCGTCATGCAATCGGCTGGGTTGTATTTGGTGGTCTCGGACTTTCCGCCATGTTTACGTTGTACCTGACGCCCCCACTGTATCTGCTGTTCGCCCGTTTCTCGAAGCCGCGAGTCGCTGCGAGCAATCGCCTGTCTGAGGAACTTGAGCATGCGCAGCTAAAGGCAAGCGCACACTGAGGACGACATAGGCGTGCGACACAGGCGAAGCACTCAGCCTGCCCGGGATGAAAATTGGCGCAATATCCATAATGTTTTCCAACCTGCCCATAGATAATGCCCTCACACAAGAAGGGGAATGAGGCAGGGCAAATGGGCAAGAATTCACAGGAAAAAGGATCCGACGCGCAGACAGACAGGGACCTTTTCAAGGCAACCCTGCCGTTTGGTGTTGAATCCGTAAAGACCAGCTGGTGGGTCGTCGGCTCGACGTTCCTGATGTTGTTCGCATCGCTCCTTGGTGCAGCCCTCGCACCCGCGTGGCCGCTACGCCTGTTGTTCTCCGTGCTATCGGCGTTGTTAATGGTGCGTGCCTTCATCATGTACCACGACTATATGCACAATGCGGTTTTGTCACGCTCTCGACTTGCATGGTGGTTGTTTCGCTTGTACGCCGCTCTTGCGCTAACGCCGCCACGGTCGTGGAAGAACAGCCACAATTTTCACCATGGTCATGTTGGCAAGATAGATGCCGCCAGCGTTGGCGCCTTCGCGATGATGACCACTGACATGTGGCGAGAGGCATCCCTTGCAGCGCGCATAGCTTACCGGGTCGAGCGCCATCCGGTGACCATTCTGGCCGGGTATTTCACGATCTTTTTCCTCAGCGTCACCTTGCTGCCGCTTCTGCGGAATCCAGCCCGGCACTGGGATTCGCTACTCGTACTGCTCGGTCACGGTACGCTGATTGCAGCGTTGTGGATGCTCGGTGGTTTCGATGCCGCGTTTTTTGTTGTCCTGTTACCAATGACTATCGCATCGATGATCGGCAGTTACCTGTTCTTTGCGCAACACAGCTTCGAGAACATGCGCGTCTTGCCGGCGGAGACATGGACAAGTCGTCGCGCGGCGATGGAGTCGTCGAGCTACCTCAAGATGAACAGAGTCATGAGCTGGTTTACCGGCAACATTGGTTATCATCATATCCACCACCTCAATGTACGTATCCCGTTTTATCGACTTCCCGAGGCGATGGAGGCAATTCCAGAGCTTCAGTCGCCCGTGACAATAACGCTATCGTTAAAGGACATCAGGGCAAGCTTCCGATGTTGCCTGTGGGATGAGGAATTGCAGCGAATGCGCTCGTATCGCGAGTTCGCCAGGTTGCGGGAAGGTTGAAACGCCAGCACGAGACTGAAGGCAGCGAACATGAGGAACCAGTTAACCGCGGGCAGATCTTCCGCAGGCGCCGGATTTAAATCCTGTAAGTCCGGAGCTCTGCTAGAATTCCCGAATCGCCTCTCACAAAGCTTGAGTGCTGCATCCGACAAACGGACGGCACCGTCCCCAAAAAAATAAGGGTGAAAAGATTGAAATTCCCGAATGCAACGACTCATAGTCTCACCGCTCTGCGCACTCTCGCGATTACGAGCCTGTGCCTGCTGATGCTGGCATCTGCTCCTGCAACTGCGCAGCAAGACGCGCAACCGGCGCAGCCGTTGCCGGCTGAAACCGCCAAACGTTTCGAGCAGATGGCCGCCTCCATAAAGGCCGAAGAAGAAGACATTCAAAGTGCGATCGATAGGCAACAGGTCGCGGAAGGCGTCGCGGTCGATATTTTGGCTGCGCGAGTCGACCGCTCAGCGACAGCGAAATTCGGACTGGTTCTGGCTCTTGCGCGCGATATCCTGGCGCAGCGAAGCAAGGGATTCGATGTTTCTGCTTACGAAGCCGGTGTTGTAGAAGATCTGAAACGATTGCCGGAATCGGCGAAAGGCGCGATTGAGAGGCTACGTGCGCGGCTGAAATTTCCAGCTACAGATCTGCCGCCGCGAGAATTTGTTTATGGCGATCAGGTGTTGTTCAAACGGTTGGCCGAAATTGACAATGTTTACCAAATTGTCATTGATTACATTGCTGTTGCTGACAAATTCGGACTGGATGCTACGCGGGAGCAGGAGTTTATCGTCAACGC
>JALHUQ010000430.1 GCA_022866645.1 Woeseiaceae bacterium
CGCAATGTCGGCGACCCATGCGGATGATCTGGAAGTTTTCATCAATCCCGGGCTCGACACCGTAGTACCGAATCTCGTTTTTGTACTCGACCTGTCCAACAGCATGAATCAGACACCCAGTGGCGGAGCAGCGAGTATGGGCAATCCGGCACGCCTGGACATTCTGTCGCAGGCGGTCGGTCAAATCCTGAGCGATCCGAATCTCCCCGACATTAACGTTGGATTTACCTACTTTCGCGACTACGAAGGGAGTGGCATGAAATTTCCGGCTTCGAAGTTCGACAGCGACGCAAATGCGATCGACCCGAATATACCCGCGGGCACCGAAGTTAGAGAAGTAATCGAATATATGGTCAACGCGGCGAATGCGAGTGAGGAGACACCGACCGTTGACGCCTTGTACGAGGTTGCTCGATACCTGCGTGGTGAAACGCCGCTGTACGGCGTAAGAGACAACTTTGGTACCTGGAACACCGGCAGCAATCAATACACCGGCGGTAGCGGCGGTATGCCCGACGGCTGGCGCGCTGCAAATCCGGCCTCCTATAGCGGCTCGAGACGCTACGTTGCGCTCGGCACGGGCTCGCCAGGTACTTGCGATGATTGGTCTGCCTCAGTCCCTCCCTCATCCAACAACTGCTCCTCACAACAGGCAGCCGCTGCGCCAATGTCTTGTGTGCCGACAGCCTGGGCCGGCCGAACATGTACCTTAGCGACGTGTGATGCCTCATGCGGGACCACGACCACTTGCCCCGGCGGTTACGTCGCCACCACCACCCCAACCGTATGGGATCCAACGCCACCGGCTGCCTGCATCAACGACAGCAGCGGCAATATCTGGGTGACCAGTACTTCCGGCGGCAACCCAACTCGATGCTGCTCGGCGGCTGATGCCGGGCTAAGCGAATGCATAGCAACCGCCAATTATTCGTATACGGGTGGCTCGACCACGTACACTTGTCCCGTCGCCACAACCACAGAATGCAGGCTCTATAACGACAGCCCTGCAAGAACGTTTCAGAGGTGTACTTATAATATAGGCGATGACCGGACATACATCTCACCGATCACCGAGCAATGTCAGAAAACCGCGGTTGTTTTGTTGACTGACGGTGATCCCTCCGCCAATCGAGTCGACCAAGGCAGGACGAGCGGTGCTACCGCGACATCGCCGTACCTCGTTCGCGACATGATCGCCAGTGCCGACCCTATGATCACTCGCAACAATGTCATCTGTGACGATTACAGCACGGCATTTGGCAAGGCAGCAGGTACGCACCAGTACCCCAACTGTGCAAAGGAACTTGCCAAGTTTCTTCATGATGAAGATCAGATTTCGACCCTGGAAGGGTCCACTGTCGATACCTACGCAATCGGATTCGGACTCGTCGGTCCGGTCGCAGCGGGCACATGGAATTACCTCAACGACGTTGCAAACGCGGGTGGCGGTGAGGCGTTTGAGGCCACTGATCTGGCGAGTTTGGTTGACGCGTTTCAGAATGTAATCGCCAACGTAACGAGCAGAAATCAACGCTTTTCGGGTTTCGCGACGAGTTTCGACGGCACGACATTGCAGTCCGGTGACAAAGCCTACCTAACGCTGTTCGACCCGACTAGCCAGCGCGCGTGGGACGGCAACGTCAAGGGCTATTATGTTGATGGCGGCGTCATCAAAGACGTAACGGGCACGCCGGCGACTGAAATAAACGCTGTCACTGGCAAATTCGCGTTCAAGGCCAGTTCGAAAAGTTTTTGGAGTGCAGGTGCGGACGGCAATTCACCACTTGCCGGGGGATTCCTTGGCAACCTGAATGCGGCGACTCGGAACTTATACGTCACGACGAACCCCGCGGATACGACCAACGTTAACCTCACCGATGGCAGCCATGACCTCGATACGGGTAATGCGAATTTGACCGCCGCTGCGATGGGCATGCCAGCAGCGTCGACGGCCGCGGATACTACCGACATGATTACGTGGGTTAGAAGTGAGCGCATGGGAGATCCATTGCATTCGCAGCCGCAAGCGGTTTTGTACAGCACCGCTATCGGTGAAGTAGTGTACGTGACGACGAACCAGGGCTTCCTGCACGCCATTAATGCGCGGTCGCCGACTGTCGTCAATGACACCTCCGGAGGCGATGAAATATTCGCATTTATGCCTCGGCAAATGCTCGCGACCGTGCAAACGCAACGAGCTGGTAACGTAGCGGGGCCTCATATCTACGGGCTAGACGGTCCGATGACAGTCGCGCTGGAAGACGTTGATGGTAACGGCCGTATTGATGGCCCCAGCGATAAGGCGTTTTTGTACTTTGGTATGCGCCGCGGCGGAAACAGCTACTTCGCCGTTGATGTCACGGACCCCTATGCGCCGAGGCTCGCCTGGCAAATTACCGGCGGTACCCCTGGATTCGAATTCCTGGGCGAAACCTGGTCGCGTATGACGCCCGCTACCGTCAATGACGGCGGGACGCCACGCCGCGTGCTGATATTTGGCGGTGGCTACGATTCAGCAACACAAGATGTGCCGAATACGGGTAGAAACCCCGCCGGTGATAATTCGGGCATGGGAATCTATATTGTGGATGCGCAATCCGGTGCCCTTTTGAATTCGATCGGTGCGGACAACGCGATAACGCCTGGTCAGGATTTTGCTGTCGATATGCCCGACATGAAGTACGGGATTCCAGCTGACATACGGGCCGAAGATACTGATGTCAATGGATACACAAATCGAATTTATGCCAGTGATCTCGGTGGCCAAATTTGGCGAGTGGATATCGCTGAAGGCGCGTCAATAGCGGCAGCCGCAACACTATCGGCGTACAAGTTTGCGGACCTCGGTGGCGCGGCAGTGGTCGATAATCGTCGTTTCTTCTACCCACCGAGCGTTGCGCATTCGGTGCGCGATGGTGCGATGGTGACCTCACTTGCGATTGGTTCCGGCTATCGGGCACATCCGTTGAACAGTGCCGCTAACGATAAGTTCTTCGTTGCATTCGACGAGAATTTCGTTGCCGGCCCGCCATCGACGGTGCCTGCGGCGTTGACGCCAGCCGATCTCTACGACGCGACCAGCAACCTCATACAGACAACAACCGGGGCGACTCAAACGGCAGAAATTACGGCACTAAGTGCGAAATCGGGTTGGTTTATTGACTTGGGCAGCGATCAAAAAGTGTTGGCCAGGGCACGGACTTTCAGAAACACCGTGTTCTTCACGGCTTTCGAGACCGGCACACCGAACGTCTGCGATTTCACTGGCGGCTCCAACCGGTTTTTTGCAGTGAACCTAATCAATGCGATCGGCGTGATCGATTTGGACACTGACTATGATGGCGTTCCGGATACTATTTCGCGCGATACGGTCGTTAATGACGAAGCTGCTATTCTCGGCGAACCTGGATTCTTGACACACGTCGAGCCTGGCGCGTCGCCAACTCCGGATCCGTTCTGTACGACGGTGCTGGCGGGCTCACAGGCGATCATGAAAATATGTGATTCACCCGTGCGCGTTAACTGGCAGTCGTTGCAGTGATGGCAGGCCCCTCAAACAAGTCTGCAAGCCGCGCACGCGGCTTCAGCCTTGTTGAACTATTAGTTGCGGTCGCAATTGCCGCGATATTAGTTGCCATAGCCGTTCCTAATTTTGCTGAGCAGGTGCGAAAGTCTCGGCGAGGTGAAGGCAAAGGTCTTCTTAGTCAGATCGCGATGATGGAAGAGCAATTCCGCACAGAGCAGAACCGTTACGCTGAAGATCTGACTCTGCTAGGGCTTCCCGCGGCAGGTTGGAATCAATCAGAGAGCGGGTATTACGAGGCGCGGGTGATAGCGCCCGTCGCCGGATGTCTCATAGCCAATTGCTTCCAGCTGGAGGTTCGCCCTGTCGCAGGAAGCGCGCAGGAGCCAGACGAGTGGATGTACGAGCTCTGGTCGGACGGACGTAAGCGGCGCCGTCAAGGGGCCTCCGGCGCCTGGATATTGGATTGGAAGAAATAATCCAGAGCCAGTACTTATTAGTCACTAAGGCACAGAAACTGCGCTCTTAAAAATACCAGGCGAGCTACGCAAACAAAGACAATTCCTTGGCAAAGTTATACGCCGGTCGTGCCGGATTCTATACCGCGGAACTCTGTCCCGGATGGCCCCACTGGAACGACCAGGGCGTCAAGAAATCGTATGTTCTGACTCAGACTGTTGTTGCTGGTTATCTGTAACAGTGCGCCACCGTCAGTTTACGAGGAACCGGTCCCTGTTGTTGTCCTGGCGCTACTGCTATGGTTTAACTAGAGGTTTATTAGGCAAGTAGTTGATATTAAATAATAAAAAATAGAAACCCTTGTGTCGTCATCAATGTGGAGCTAGCGAGGGTCCGGCGCCCGGTGAATACCTCTTCTTTCTATCGCGACGACTAATGACTACTTATTCGGTTGCCCGACCATAGTAGTCACGTCATCGCTTCGGGGCTGCTGTATTGCCAAATCTGGCACGACGGAGGTCGGTCCTCTCTCGTTAAAAACAAAGAGGGCCCCATCCGGAGCCCTTGCTTGTTTGTCTGGTGCCCAGGAGAGGACTTGAACCTCCACTACCTTACGATAACCAGCACCTGAAGCTGGCGCGTCTACCAATTCCGCCACCTGGGCCGGTCGGGAACCGCGTACAATTGCTGCACGACGGGGTGGCGCACTGTACTCAAAGCAGTCGCCGCCTGTCAATTAGCAATCCGCATCCCGATTCAATGGAGACATATCAGTTGCCGAGTACGCCCCGAAAAACCAGGAAAAAGACCAGCAAAAAGGCGAAGGCCCCAAACAAGGGCACGACCTACAAGCATCCGATTCCGAGCCAGAATGATCTGATCGACTTCCTGACAGATGTGGGCAAGCCTCAGAAGGCGGAGCCGATACTAATGGCGTTCGATCTGAAGGGGCAGCGCATGCGCGCGCTGCTGATCGAGCGACTTCAAAGCATGGTCAGGGCAGGGCAGATTCTTGAGAATCGCCGTGGCGAGTTCTGCCTGACAGTGAAGCTGGATCTGGTGACCGGCAGGGTCACGGGTCATCGCGATGGTTTTGGATTCGTCATTCGAGATGATGGCGATTCCGACGATGTCTACCTCTCAGCCAGGGAGATGCGATCGCTATTCGACGGCGATCGAGTCGCTGTTCGTATTAAGGGGCTGGATCATCGCGGCAGAGCCGAAGGTGAACTGGTCGATGTTCTGGAACGCGGCACTCGCGAGATTGCAGGGCAGTTTATTCGCGAACGCGGCATCGGTGTTGTAATTCCCGACAACGCCAAGTTGTCGCATCGCATACTGATCCCGAAAGGCGAAGCCGCGAACGCCAGGCACGGCAATATGGTTGTAGTGGAGATACTGGACTTCCCGACACACGTCGAACAAGCGACGGGTCGCATCACGACGATCATCGGCAACCCGGGCGAGAAGGGCATAGCGACAGACATTGCGATTCACAGTCACGGCATTCCATTCAAGTGGCCGGATGCTGTTCGAAAGGAAGCGCAAGGATTTGGTTCGACCGTTCCGGGTAGCTCACACAGTGGCCGGACTGAACTGCGAAATGTTGATCTGATTACGATCGACGGCGCCGACGCACGAGATTTCGATGACGCTGTGTATTGCAAAAGATCTGACGACGGTTGGCGCTTGCTGGTCGCCATTGCTGACGTGGCGCATTACGTCAACGTCGGTACGGCGTTGGACAAAGAAGCAATCGTCAGAGGTACATCCGTATATTTCCCGGATCGGGTCGTACCGATGCTGCCTGAGGTACTTTCCAACGGTCTTTGCTCACTTAATCCCAAAGTCGATCGTCTTTGCATGGTCTGCGACATGCGCGTCAGCCCCGCCGGCAAAGTAACCAGGGCGACCTTCTTCGAAGGGGTGATGAATTCAAAGGCGCGTTTGACTTATAGTCAGGTCGGAGATTTCCTGAGCGGCGCATCGACAACGTCGGTGCCCAAAGAACTGCAAGCCTCCGTGCGGGATTTGCACGATTTGTATAAAGCGTTTGCCAAGCAGCGCAAGCGCCGCGGTGCGATCGAGATTGACTTGCCGCAAACCAAATTCAAACTCAATGAAGATGGCGAAATCGATCGTATTGAAGTGGTTCCACGCAATGACGCTCATCGCCTTATCGAAGAATGCATGATTGCCGCAAACGTCGAGGCGGCGAAGTTTCTGAAACAGCACAAAATCGCCGGCCTGTATCGCATCCATCCGAAGCCCGACACAGATCGATTCAACGACCTGCGTCTGTATCTCACATCGCTGGGGCTGAAGGTGCCTCATCCTGACCACGTCGAGCCTCGCCACTTCACGCAGATCATTGAGCAGGTGAAAGACCGACCCGATAGTGCTGCTATCACTATGGCCATGCTTCGTTCACTGACGCATGCCGCATACTCGCCCGCGAACGTTGGCCATTTTGGACTTGCGCTGCCTTCCTACGC
>JALHUQ010000431.1 GCA_022866645.1 Woeseiaceae bacterium
GATTTTCTTCCGGGCTGTGATCGGTCGCGAGCGAAACGATCACCAGTAGCGGCAAGCTGACGAACCAGCCGAGGTAGGACGATGACAGCCCAAACGGTTCGTCCAGCAGGACCCACAGGACCGCCGAGAATCCGCCGCCGAGCATGCTCCAGAAGGCGCCGCTTGCTGTTGTTCGCGGCCAGAACAGCAGACCCAGCATGGGGAAGAACAAGCCGGCTGCGCCAAAGGTGTAGGCGTAGAGAATCAGCTCGAGTACGTTCGGCACGAGATAGGCCATCCCGATACTGAGTACGCCGAGTACGAGTGTTGCAATACGTGCAACGCGTACGATCGACTGTTCGCTGGCATCCGGCCGCAGGAACTTCTTGTAGATGTCGTTGGTGAAGATGGCGACGGGGCCCATCAGTACCGAGTCGGCGGTGGACATGACCGCGGCAATGTAGGCGGCGATGACAATGCCGGCAAGACCCGCAGGCAACAGCTTCATGATGATCATCGGCGTCGCCATTTCAGCGTCCTGCAGGTCCGGCATCAACATGCGCGCGATGAGTCCGATCAGGGTGCTGCCGATGGCAAACAACGGCCACTCAATGGGCACACCCGTCAGGAGAAATGCGCGGCGCGCCGTTTTCTCATCGCGCGCTGCAATGATGCGCTGCATTGCGGCTATCGAGATGAACCACACCGGGAAGATTGCGAAGAACCAGCCGATTAATTCTTTCCAGCTCACCGCACCCCAGTCAACGAGCGACGCTGTCTCTGGGTTTGCAGAAAAATGGGCGACGATTCCGCTCCATCCCCCTACCGTGTACAGCCCGATCGGAACCGCGATGAAGATGATCCCGATTAACAACACGATCATCTGGAATACGTCGGTGTAAATGACCGCCTTAAGGCCGCCAAGCGCCGTGTACGCGAGGATAACGGACCCGGACACTACGACGGCGATCGTCAGGTCCATCCCAACGGTTGCCTGCAGTAACTTGGCGCCGGCAATGATCTGGCCGCCCGCAAACGTGAACCAGGCAATGCCGATCACAATCGCCGCTACGGTCCCGGTGCGACGATCGAAACGAGACTCGAACAGGTCACCTGTCGTCAGCCCGCTTACCCTGTCGGCCCAGCGTTTGACCTTCGGTACCATCAGGAAAGAGACCAGCACGACACTCAGCCCGGAGATGGCGATCAGCCAGGAACCCGAAATGCCCAGCGTGAATCCGAGGCCGCCCATGGCGATGCTGAATCCGCCGCCCAGGTCAGTGGCCGCAGTCGACGCCGTAGTCTGCAGCAGGTTCATATTGCGATCGGCGGCCAGAAACGACTCGCTTTCGCCGCTGCCACGCTCGCGGCGGGCAACACGCAGGCCGATCCAGATGAGAACCACGAAATAAGCGCCGATGGCAATGAGGTCCAGCGCTTGCAGTGACATCAAAGTGCCCTGGTCAAACGCTGCTTGCCAAGAACCCGGTCGGAGACTCTGACCCTCATGAACCTGCCGCCAGGCGCTCAAAAACAACTTGTCCTGCTTCGAAGATCAGTTCGCCGTCAGATGCCCGCAGCCCGATGCCCCGGTAAAAACGTATCGCCTCCGCGTTGTCGCGCTCCACGGACAGCCGTAAATGCGTGGCACCGCTTTGCTTCGCATGGCGCACAGTTTCCTGGATCAGCAATCGGCCAACGCCACCCGCGCGTGCGGACCGATCAACAACGAGATCCTGCACGTACACACCGAGCTCACCGCGCCAGCTCGAAAACAGGTACAAAAAAAGTGACAGCCCGAGCACGGAGCCGGCCCGCTCGGCGAGCAACACGTAGAACGCCGGCTGTTCCGAGAAGCCGTGTTTTAGCAAATCCGCTGCTTTGCTGCGCAATTTGTGGCGTTGTCCGGTGCCATCGGCGAGCTGCAACAGCAGGGAATGAATTGCGGCCACATCGTCCGCACCGGCAAGCCGTACGGTCATGTTGGCCGGTGGATGATTCTCGTTCATGGGTTGTCTCGGCATCAGTCGATCCGCCGCGCGCGCCAAAGGGTGCTGAGATGCCGTTTGTACCCAAGCTGCAGTACTCGACTATCGGGCGATTCGAGTTCGAGTCTACGCGTTTCCCGGGTTTTGTACAGGCGGCCAGCGCTACGGGCGCCAATTCTGATCGAACCGGCAGTACTGCCCGCCGGTGGATTCAGCTTGATACAATGACCACGGATTTCCACAGCCATTTTTTGGAGTGATTACTTTGCATCGCCAACTGCGCTCGCTGAATTTACACGTCGCCTCCGTTCTTTTGTTTGCGAGTTTGTTTTCCCTGAGCGCAAACGCCGAACGACGTCCGGTGCTCGACCAGATCGATGTCCCACACAGCTATTACTTTCGGGAAATGTACCTGCCTCAACTGACGACCGGTCCGAGCTCGCTTGCGTGGACCCCCGATGGCCAGTCGCTGATCTATTCAATGCAGGGCAGTTTGTGGCGACAGGGTGTCGACTCCGAGACTGCGGTCCAGTTGACGGCCGGGCCCGGCTATGACTTTCAGCCCGATGTTTCGCCGGACGGATCACAAGTCGTGTTTGTGCGTTATCTTGCGGACGCGATCGAGCTTAACGCCCTTAATCTCGAGACCGGCACGGTCACGCCGCTAACGAGCGGAGGCGCCGTTAACCTTGAGCCCCGCTGGTCACCCGATGGCAATCGGCTGGCATTCGTATCGACGCGCGAGACTGGCCGATTTCATGTCTTTGTTGGCGCAGTCGTCGACGGCCAGCTGAGTGCGCAGCCACTGCTCGAGGAACGCGAATCGGCGATCTACCGTTACTACTACAGCAGCTTCGATCATGAGCTGAGTCCAGCATGGGCCCCCGACGGCAAATCGCTCTTCTACGTCAGTAACCCGGAGGTACCCTACGGCACTGGCGGCATCTGGCAGGTTTCGCTGCAAGGCAAGGCTGAGCCTCGGCTCGTTCGCGAGGAAGAAACCTCGTGGAGCGCAAGCCCGGATGTCGCTCCGGATGGCCGGCGCATTGCTTACGCATCGTATCTCGGTCGGCAATGGCACCAGCTGTGGGTCACTCATGTTAAGGGCGTAGCAGAACCGTTCCCGTTGACCTATGGCGAGTTCGACATTAGCGCTCCGCGTTGGTCTCCCGATGGCAGCAGGATTGCCTACGTCACCAATGCAGGTGGTGGTACCCGCATTCGGATTCAGGACTTCGTTGGCGGCCGCGCCGCGGACCTGACAACAAGCAGCCGCGAATTCCTCGTGCCGATGTTCGACTTCGATCTCAAACTTGTCGATATCTATGGCAAGCCGGTTGCGGCGCGCGTTGCCATTGTCGGCAGTGACGGCCGCGGCTATGCGCCGCAAGATGCCCGCATGCATGCTGATGATTCGTATGATCGTGACAAGGCCGGGTTTGAAACGAAGTACTTTCACACCGACGGTACAGCTCGCCTGCAACTGCCCGCGGGTGCCACAAGGATCACGGTGTGGCGCGGTCCTGAGCACGCGGTAGAGCAACGTCTTGTCAACGTTGCGCCGGGACGCAATAACGCTTTGAACCTGCGCGTGGAGCCCCTCAACCTTCCCGAGGAGTGGCTGAACTGGGTCAGCGGTGATGTTCACGTGCATATGAACTATGGCGGCACGTATCGAAACACACCCGCTGACCTCGTTGCGCAAGCTCGTGCCGAGGATCTCGATGTCGTCTTCAACCTGATCGTTAATAAGGAACAACGCATACCCGACATGGCGTACTTTTCAACGACGCCGGATGAGGCATCCGATAGCGACGTTGTGCTGCAGCACGCGCAGGAGTTTCACACCAGTTTCTGGGGACACATGGGCTTGCTCGGCCTGGATAGCCATTACCTGCTCCCGGGTTACTCAGCCTATCCGGGAACTGCCGCGGCCAGCCTGTTTCCCGACAACTCCACAATCGCAAGACTGGCGCACGAACAGAATGCGGCTGTCGGTTATGTACATCCTTTTTACTGGCCGCCGCCCGATCCCGTGACCACCAAAACGCTGACCAGTGCCTTGCCCATTGATGCCGCGCTCGGACTGGTTGACTACTATGAGACTGTCGGCTTTGCTGACCATCGTGCCTCCGCCGAAGTTTGGTACAAGCTCCTGAA
>JALHUQ010000432.1 GCA_022866645.1 Woeseiaceae bacterium
CCGCATCGCTGGGGAAACGCCCCGGGTGCCACACGTCCTCAGGTGTCTCCACCGTGTCCTCCGGTGACGCATCGTGGATCGCTGCGCCAATCTCTGCGCCGGACACGCCGTCGATCGCCGCGTGATGAAACTTGCTAACCAGTGCAAAGCTACCCTCGGGTACTCCGGCCACGTTGTCGAGACCCTCGATGACGTAAACCTCCCAAAGTGGTCGCGTGGTGTCCAGAGGTCTCGCATGCAAACGCGCCGTCTGAATACAGAGCTGTCGCCAGTCGCCGGGTTTCGGCAGCGCGATGTGCCGCACATGAAACTCGAGGTCAAAATCCGGATCGTCGATCCAGTAAGGATGATCCAGACTCATCGGCACGCGTACGATCCGCTGCCGAAACGCACGCGCCTTGTGCAAGCGCTTTTCAAAGAAACGCAGAATGTCCTTGAACGTCACCGCGCCGCCCGGGGCAGTCGACTGATCGTAGATGGCCAGACTGCCAATATGCATCGGCATATTGCCCGTTTCCAGGTACAGAAACGACGCGTCGAGACCTGATAATTGTTCCATGATTTCCGTCCCTCGTAGACCCTGCAAGATGGCAGGACTCGACGGCGCGTGCAAGCTGGAACGACCGGAGGGCTAGTCCCCGTCTGCCTGACCGGCATGGCCGGCAATCATTTCTGCAAGAACCGGCCACAAAGCTTCCGGCAGGTTGTGGCCCATCCCTTCAATGATCTCAAGCCTGGCCCCGGCGATGTGTTTGGCCGTGTCGATACCGCCAGCCAGAGGAATCAGCGGGTCTTCGCGGCCGTGGATGACCAAGGTCGGCGATGAAATCTTCCCCAGTCGCTCTCGGCGATCGCCATCGTGGATGATCGCGGCAATGTGACGGCTAACTCCCGCCGGGTAGTAGCAGCGATCGAAGCTCATCGAGGCTAACTCGCGACGACTTTCCTCATCGACCGGATAGCCGGGGCTACCAATCAGTTCGATCGTGCGCATGCTATGTGCGATGACAGCGTCGCGATTGCCATTTTTCGGTCGTGCTAAAAATAAGTGTCGTGAAACCTGGCGATCGGGGCCTGGCAATGAACGTTTGCCCGTCGTGGACATGAGCGACGTCAGCGAGCGTACTCGCTGCGAATAACTGGCCGACACGTTTTGCGCAATCATGCCGCCCATGGACGCGCCAACGAGGTGAGCGGCATCGATGTCGAGCGCATCGAGCAGGCCGATCGCATCGTCGGCCATATCGCGAAGCGTGTAAGGCAGGTGAATTGGCAGACCGACCAAGCCCTTGAATGCAAGCCAGGGGATACTGGGCGCCTTTGCTTCGTCGAATTTCGTCGACAGCCCGGTGTCACGGTTGTCATAGCGGATGACATGGTAGCCCTTCGACGACAACTCGCGGCAAAAAGGCTCCGGCCATACGGTCAGCTGCATGCCAAGGCCCATAACCAGCAGAATCGCGGGAGACGACGTTGAGCCGAACGACTCGTATTCGATGCTAATTCCGTTCGCGCTAACCTGCGGCATTTCGGCTCCTTGCGTGGTTGACTGAGACTACTCGCTTTTAAGACGGAGTGAATGGCCGAGACAAAAAAGGCCGGCACTCATAGAGGGTCGGCCTTATTCTTTTGTGCTTGGACGCAGCGCTACGTGCCGACGTTTGTCGCGCTGTGTGGTTGCGGAACCCTGTACTTGACGGTACGGGTACCTTCCTCAAAGTCGCCAATGGAGTGCGACCAGGAGATGCCTGGCCAATGCAGGTCGAGCGTGCCGAGACGCGGCCAGTACGCGGCCGTAAAGAGCGTTCCGAAGCCGCGTTCAAAACCCAGCGAGTACAGCGGTGGTCGTTGAAAGGCAGCGATGAATTTTTCGGCGGAGCCGGAACGCTGTGTCAGCTTTTTCAGCAAGTAGACTTCCCGCTCCACCGATGCCGTCTCGCGAGCGTGGTCGGCCCATTCAACTTCATGCTGGTGATTCGTGGCGACCGCAGACGTAGTCACGTTGGTCGGTCGATCCGGGCTTATGAACAAAGTTTTGTAGTGCTTAGCACTGTCCAGCAGCGTGACGTTGTACGCCATATGGCAGGGGATACGTTTCAGGACTTCCGTCGCTGCGTCGACAGTGCTGCAGGTTTCCAGTACATAGCGCAACAAAATCGGTATGCCGAAGCCCACGCCAACAATCCGCCGGCCGCCGAACGTCAGTGACACGGCGAGTCCATCATCGTTAATGCCGTCAAGCGCCCCGATCAAACTGTCTGCCATGCAAAGCACTTTGCGCCCGAGCCATTGTGTGCGTAACACCACCGCGTCAAAGGCATGTGGACTGTAATCGTAATTGCGCACCAGCAATGGCTCGGAGCCCGGCCAGACAGCTTGTGAGCAACCGGCGAGATACGGTGGCGGACAGTAGCCTGCAAGGAATCGCGCTGCCTGATCGCTGCCGCCGGCCAGTTCCGTGAGTGTTTCGTAAATCGGCAGCAGCTCCGGCATATGGGTTGCCAATGCCTTGCGCGACTCCAGGTATGTCGGTCGTGCGAGCTCGCCTTCCGACAACCACCATTGCCGATACGCCGGCCAGAGACGGCGGAACAGGTCAGCCCACTTCTTGCCGGGGCTTAGTTCATCGATGGCCGTAAACGCTAATTGCATGTCAGAGCATCTTGAAAGCCGGTTCCGAAATTACAGGGGCGTCGGCGGCTGATGTCAGTGGCGTGGCGGCATAATGCGCACGAATCCCGGCGACCCACTTTTTTGCCCGCGGCGTCAGCTTGAACTTGCCATCCATCAAGCGGCCACGTGTTACAAGGATGCCGAGATCGGCGCCCTCATAACGATAGTCTCCGGGCTGAAGAATTCTGAGGAAAAACGCCTCCTGCTCGCTTTCCACGGCGCGACGATGGTAGTCGAATCGATTGAAATCGATCGAACCATCTTTCTGCATTCTCCAGATGCCGCTGTCCGGCGCTTCCGTCAGGAGATCGACGCTGTCTTCCGTGTGCTTGATGACCAGCTGTGCCCAGCTGTCTATATTCTCCGGCTCCGCCCAACGCGCGTTCAGCTCGTCGATGTCGAGGTCGAATGGCGCGCCGGAATATTCGAGCAGGTGGAACAGGAACAAGGGCGCGTCCGCGTGTGCAAACGCCGCGTGATTGGTCATCGAACTGGCCCCGGTTATGCGTGGATTCAGTTCACCCAGATAAATATCGCGCGTTTTCTGATCAATCAGAAAATCCAGTTCAAAATAGCCGCGATAGCCTTCTTTCACGAGTTGCTCACCAAACCGGGCGGTGTACTCCCTCGCCTGTTGCCGCGCCTTTTTTGAAAACGCACCGGCGAAAATTTCGTTGCCACACCAGCCGCCACGATAGGGCGTGAGCTCCGGAAAGCCGACCAGCTCCGTCATCATCGGCCCGACAATCGTCCCGCGCTTGGTCGCACAGGCTTCGATTGCAGCACCACGGCAGTTAATGCGCTTCATCACCTTGATTTCGCCCTGTCCGACGATCTCGTGTTCGTGGCGCTCGAAGTCCTTCTGGCTCTTGATGAAGAACGTCGTGTGCCCCGAGTCACCGAAGGCGGATTGCAACACCAGGTCCTTGCCGATGCCGGCCTTTTTTGCCACCGCGGTCAGGTCGGCATAGCTGCCAATTTTGGCGAGCGCATTCGGCACGCTCGGCACGCCTGCCTTGTTGCCGATGCGGACGGTTTCGATCTTGTTGTCCACGCGGTTCCGGAGAGAGGCCTTCGGAAACCACACTTCGCCGCCGATCTCCTTAACCAGCTTCTCAGTCTTCTCGTCAAACATGAGGAACACAAACTTCGCATCGCCTTTGCGGGCCTTGATGCGATCGATCACATCCTTGTGTTGCAGCAAGTAGTTATTGATATCTTCAATGGACTCAAAATCAGGATGCGCTTGTTTGTTCGGCACGATCACATTCGGGTGCTGGCCATCGAAGCAATCAATGTAGTTGATGTACTTGAAGTTTCTCACCCACTCATCGAGTCCGAGCAGGTTAAAGTTGGTAGCACTCACAAAATAGATGGGCGTTTCGTTCCTATGAAAAAAACGCCGAATTTCGGAAATATTTTTGAGTTTCTTACGTCGACTTGCCATTAACTAACTCCTTTGGCGGCAATCAGGCAGTAGCCAGTGCCGCCATAGCTTCTTCAGTGAACACGCGGAGTCCGAACTCCGCGCGATACCCGTGAATTTCAGTGACGTCGAGCTTGCGCATAAAGTCGAGAATCTCAGCTGAAATGACCTGGCCCGGAACAAGGATCGGAAACCCGGGTGGGTAGGGAATGATGAATCCCGATGACACAACGTTGCGGCCATTCGCCATCGCCTTATCAATCGCGTCGCCAGCCAACGGGAAGTACTCGCATTTCCGTTCGTCGTACGCGAGGAAGAACGCACTGCGCAAATTTCCGGCCACCGTACGCCCGCCGTGCGACAGAAACGCCTCATGAAATCGCGAAAAGTCTGGCAGCGACGGCAACTCTTCTGTCAACGAATATACGCGCTTGGCGAATGCTTTCTGCTCCATCGAGCTAGCATCCTGGTTCTGCGCGTCGAGCTCGCGCGCGATCTTCACCAACACCTCGATAAGATAGGCGACCGATGATCGTGTCGTGCCGATATTGGTCATGAACAGTACGGTGTTGCGCGACGTCTTGTTGACCTGGATGCCGTACTTGTCCATCAGGTACTTGTTCTTGAACGTATTGCCATCGATACCGGTGTGACCGGTCGTCAGGGTCACACGTGTCGGATCGAGCACGAACTCATCGTGCGCCCAGGCATCCCACAGCTGGTTCCAGCCGTGATCGTCATCCCAATACACATCGATACCGCTGGCCCTGAACGGCGCCGGCACCAGGTCACCGACGGCGAGTACCCTGAAGTATTTCTTAAGCAAAGGATGAGTCGATATGGCGCGCCGCATCACCATCGCTGCCTCAATCTGCTTTTGCACAAATTCGAAACCCTCCAGCTCTACCTGGCGGCGCCCGACGTCCAGTGAAGCGATGATCTGGTAGTTGGGCGAGGTCGATGTGTGCGTCATGTAGGCTTCACGAAATGCCTGCTCGACCTCTCCCCTGAAGTCCTGGTCATGCACATGAATCATCGAACCCTGGCGCAACGAGGTCAGAGTCTTGTGCGTCGATTGCGTTGCGTATACGCGAACCCGCACCGTGTCCGGATCTGGCATCAGACGGCTGGTTAACATGCCCTCGGTATCCGTTGGTGCGGTTTTAGCCCACTTTTCGTAGGCAGCACGATATTCGTCGGAACGGTATCGCTGCCGCAGCATTTCGGCATTGTGCATCGCAGTTCGCTGGCGGTAGGTTGGCGAGAATCGTGCGAATGCAAACCATGCCTCGTCCCAAAGGAATACGAGGTCCGGTTTGATCGCAAGGCATTCCTCCATCACGCGCTCGACATTGTAGACGATGCCGTCGAAAGTGCAGTTCGTGAGCAACAACATGCGAACTCGATCAAGTTCTCCCGCAGCTTTCAGCTCGAGCAATTGCTTCTTGATATCGTGTAGCGGCACTGCGCCGTACATGGACCACGAATGCAGCGGGTAACTGTCGAGGTAGACAACTTCTGCGCCACTGAGTACAAGGCCATAGTGATGTGACTTGTGACAATCGCGGTCGACCAGGACGATGTCGCCGGGCTGGATAAGCGCCTGCACAACGATCTTGTTACAGGTCGACGTGCCGTTGGTGGCGAAGTAAGTTTGCTTCGCGCCGAATGCCCGGGCGGCCAGCTCTTGCGAACGCTTGATCGGGCCGTGCGGCTCAAGCAAAGAGTCGAGCCCGCCCGAGGTTGCCGAGGTCTCAGCCAGGAAAATGTTGGGACCGTAGAACGTCCCCATGTCCTGAATCCAGTGCGATCGGGCAATTGACTTGCCGCGGCTGATTGGCAGCGCGTGAAATACGCCGGTAGGTTTCTTGGAATATTCTTTGAGGGCGCTGAAGAATGGCGTCTCGTAACGCGCCGAAACGCCGCGCAGGGTATTCAGATGCAGTTCGGTGAAATCTTCCGTGTTGTAAAAAATGCGCCGGCAATTGCCGAGGTCGCGGCCGGCAATATCCTCGACACCACGATCAGTTACCAGGTACAGATCCAGTTCGGGACGAACCTTGTACATCAGGCGGCACAATTTCGGACCGTATTCATGCGGTTCCAGATCCTGCAGATTTTCGTCACCAATACGGCTGAGGTATTGCGTCAGTATTTTGAGGCGGTTTTGCGTGCGCAAGTCAAAGCCGAAGCGGACTATCACCACTTGTATATTGTGGTTGATCATGACGGCAATCAGCGCATCTTCCAGAGAAGGCACGACGACCGGTTCGTAAATGAATGGGTCTTCGGTTTGACGCATGCTACGCAAACTAGCGCGCAAGGATTTTTCCTGTGGCGCGGTCATGTTATCGACGAACAAGGTTTCGAAATACGGCCGCGCGTAAGCCCGCGCATCGGGGCTCTCTTCTTCTTCGGGAGTGTGGTCGCATTCCAGATCGTCGCCGATGAGCGGTACATTCCTGCGCCGATAATAGCCGCTGGAAGTGGCGCGTACGATTCGTCGAACGACACGTGCGAAGTCTTCAAACTCGTCGGCATTCAGCAGTAGTATCAGCCGGTCGAACACAAAGCGTCCCGGAAACGCCCAGAACATTTCGATGGGCTCCAGGTCGTGCAGGATTTCCAGAGCTTGCTCGGCCAGGCGCTTCACGCCTTTTTTGTCCTTCGCCGCCTGTGCGAGTCTCTGACTGACATCCTGAAGCGCGCTCCAACGGTCCGCCCGGAGCTGAGTAGCGCTGTAATGATCGTCCGCAGGCGCTTGTATACGGTTAGTCGAATTGGACTTGTCGGATTTCATAAATTCCTCCAGGCGAACCGTGCAGTAACACGCCGCCGGCTACGCGTATCCGCGTCAGCCGCGTTGGATGTCGCTTCCCGGCGGAGGCACGGCGACGCCGGCTTGGGAGCCCCTTTTCGGAAGCTCCAGTGGACCCAGTGTAGACAGGAAGGACGCTGCTTTCTGGCCGGGCTCGTAGATTGGTAAATGCAATTGGCTGTCGCGAAAACTTTTTAGCGGCTGTCCAAGCCCGCGCAGGCCGCACTCGCGTTGTCGCCGCACCTGCTCGAGGTTAATTTCCATCGGGATCGTTTCCTCACCGCCGCCAGCTTGATATAGCACGATGCCGGACGGGTCGAAGACCGCGGAACGGCCAACACCGCCTGTACCGAGTCCGTTGATGTCGAATACGAAGCACTGGAATTGAGCGGCCGTCGCGCGAGCAATGGCGAGTTCAATGTCGCGGTCCACTGTGCCGGTCAGGACCGGGTGCAGCAGCACTTCGACACCGTTTGACGTCAACGCGCGGGTCGTTTCGGGAAACCAGATGTCGTAACAAATTGAGGCACCAAAACGACCTACGTCCGGAACGTCAAAAATACAAAACTCGTTACCGGCTGCGACGTTCACTTCGTAGGGAAGAAACGGAAACAGCTTGGTGCATCGCGCCACAACTTCGCCCTGCGGATTGATAACCGGTGCCGTGTTGTAGATCTTGCCATCGGCCCCGGTGACGTAAATCGAGCCCGGCAATAACCAGACACCGAGCTTGGCGGCAGCCTGTCGATACGCGTCTTCAGTCGGACCGTTAATGGGCTGAGCATATTGCGTCAAGGGTCCGAACGAGGCCAGCTCGCTCATAATGACCATCTGTACCCACGGGAATTGGGCGACGGTCAGCTCCAGCTTGTGCAGCAGTGCATCGACATTGCTGTGCACCGCCGAGACGTGTGTTTGAATGCCCGCGATCGAAAAAGGTATCAAGTATCGCTCCAGAAATGTTGGGAAACTGAAAATCAAACACGAAATGTCGTGGGTTTTCGTCGTTTTGGCCGGTCGTCCATTATGCCCCCCCTACCCGTGAAAGGACAGGAAACGCAACGGCAGGTACTGACAACTTGACGGCGTCTGAGTCACATTTGATGGATGAACACAGATGCATCGAGTCGCAGTCCAGCCTTCAAAACTTGTCGCGAACGCGGTCCATGTCCTGCTGCAACGCAAGGCTGGCAGCGTGTGTCACAACATCCGATTCCTTGCGTCCCCGCAAGATGTCGTTACTCACGGCGGCGATCTGAAATTCGAAGCCGGAGCCGCGGCGATCGTCAGTGAAAGTATCGACTTGTTCATCGAGAACAAACAATTGGCATTCGCTGGCTCGCCAGCAGTTCGGAATCGAAATGTAGCCATCGGTGCCGATAATGTAAGCCGTGTTCTGCAGCTTGCAGCGAAATGACGTCGCCAGCGTTGCAACGAGGTCATCGTAGCTGAACAGCATCACAACATCGTCATCAACCCCATTCGGTGCGTGGTGTGAAATGACCTCGATATCCGTCGGCGACTGTTGAGCGAAGTAACGGGCAATCGCAATCGGGTAGATGCCCATATCCAGCAAACAACCGCCGGCTAGAGTCGCGTTATACGGGCGCGAGTCCGCGGCGTAGGACATCGGGTAGCCAAAATCGGCCTTGATGTGGCGCAACTCACCGATTCTTCCTGTGTCGACCCATTCTTTCGCCTTCTTAATTGCTGGCAGGAACCAGGTCCACATCGCTTCCATGAGATAGCCGTTCGTCCTGACGACGGCATCCAGCAGTAAGCGGCACTCTGCTGCGGACGTCGTAATCGGTTTTTCACACAGAACCGCTTTGCCAGCCTCGAGCGCATCGACCGAGTTTTTCAGGTGCAGGGTGTGAGGCGTGGCGACATAGATCGCATCGATGTCGGGATCGGCAAATAGCTGGTCGTATCCTTCATAGGCATGGGCGATCCCATGCTTCTCGGCGAATTTGGAAGCGGACGCCAGACTGCGCGCCGCAACAGCTCCGACATACGCATGGGGCACATGGCTGATGTCACTCGCAAATGTATTCGCGATATTGCCCGCGCTGACGATACCCCATCGAATCAGGCTCATGGTCGCTCGCTACTGACGCCAGAGTCGTACATTCGGCGGATTGGTCTCGTAGTTGCTGCGAATAGGATTGATGTCGATGCCACCCCTATGCCTTCGCTTCAAACGGGATCTTTCGAACCTGCGAGAGATTTGCAGACTTTCTGGCCTCCCACAGATCATAGTTATCCTGCATGGCCAGCCAGCTCTCGGGAGATCGGCCAAGCGCCTTGGACAGGCGCAATGCCATCTCGGGACTTATCGCACTACGCTCGGACACAATGCGCGCCAGGGTAGAAGCGGCGACACCCAAATTCTCAGCCAACGACCTGATACTGATTTCGAATGGCTCGATATAGGTCTCCCGGATAAATTCGCCCGGGTGCGGCGGATTATGCATAGTCATTAGTGATAGTCCTCGTAGTCCAATACGTAGGCGTTTCCGTCCTTAAATTCAAAGGTCAGCCTCCAATTTCCACTGACCCATATCGACCATCGATTCTTCGCCCGACCCTTGAGAGGATGGAATCGATAACCTGGCACGTCCATATCCGCGACTACTCGAGCGGTATCGAGCGCCGCTAACTGTAACCGAAGTCGACCCGCGTGCTTGGCCTGGATTCCTGACTTGCTTCCAGTTTCGTAGTAACCGCGCAGGCCTTTGTGCTTGAACGACTTGATCACCGAGATACTATAGCGTGTTGCGCATCACGCAACAAGGCATCTATCTACTGAAGGTGACCAGAAACGCGTTCCGCGAATCGCTGCAATGGAGTGAGAGAGAAAATCACTGAGGGCACTGTGGATGATGGCATCTATCCCGGGGGAGTCATCATAATCCGGCAACGGCGGCAGGTGAATCATTCCAATAACAGGGCTCGGGGATGCAAAAACTTTGCTGAAACGACTCATGATTTTCGTTTCGCCCTTTTTAGAACTAGATAAATGGGAATTGAAGTTAATGATAAGGCGATGCCGTATAAGCTTTGTTCCGGTTTATAGATGAGCGCCGTGATAATTAGAATCGACATAGTCAAAATAAAAATACAAGGAACCAATGGATACAGGGGCGTCTTAAAGTCACCTTCTTTGCTGAGGCGCGGCCTCAAGATAAAGACGCTTGAAACAATCCAGATATTGATAAATTGCAGCGGTACCATGAGAAAGGTGACGATGTCCGCGAATGTACCAAAAAAGAGTAAAAAGAATATCGCCATAGCAGCGGAATAGACAATGGCGCCTGATGGGACCGATGTTTTCGGTGAAATATAAGAGAGGGCGCTAAAAAACGGCCTCATGAATGTTTTTTCAGCTGCACCCTGAAAATCGGAAACGGTCGCGTAGTAAAGTCTCGGTATTGACATTACCAGTCCGCCAACCGCACCAAAGATAGAGACCCACATAAGTACTTGTATAATCCCGGCACCAGACGGGCCAAATGCGGCTTCGGCCACGGTTGTTGCGACGATGGTCGGATTTTCGCGCATAAACTCCAGCGGCACGACGCTCAGGAATGCGTAGTTGATCAATATATAAATAAAGATAACTGCACTGACGCCGATCCCGATACCAAGAGGGAGGTTCTTTTTTGGGTTTCTTACTTCACCAGCAAGATGCGAAGCGTCGGCCCAACCATCATAAGTGAAGAGCACAATACCGACCCCCAAACCAATAAATTGTAGTGTGCTCCAGACATCGGCTTGCTTGGGGACTACTTCGATGGCGGCACTCCACTGTATGGGGCTTGCGAGGAATATGGCACCGAATATAAGTGCGAGAATACCTGTAAGTTTGGCTGTGGTGATGATGACCTGCGTTTTCCCAC
>JALHUQ010000433.1 GCA_022866645.1 Woeseiaceae bacterium
AACTGATGGCGTCATTAGTGAGTTTCAGGTTGTGCGCAGCAGCCTCGCTGATGTTCAGAATGATTTTTCCGTCTTTGATGTGCTCGACCGGCACGGTGACCCCATCGATCGAAGTATCAACGACAATGTGCGGAGTGTGCGTGTTGTCGCCCATCCATTCATGCATGGCACGAATTAAATAAGGGCGTTTTGAACGGCTGGATTTATTCACGAATCTTATTCTGAGGTTCTCGTTCGGTGCGGCTAGCTTACCATCAATTTGACCGATCGCATGAAACTTAACTTAACACCCGAGCGTGTTGGAACCCGCTAGCGCTACAAACGCATCTCCTGCTCGAGTTCAGTCAAACTCTGCCGAAAAGATCGCCGCGCAAAGACGCGATCCATATACGCCTCTATCGGCTCAGCACCCTTGCCGAGATCAATCCCGTACACCGGCAAACGCCACAGCAATGGCGCGATCGTGCAGTCCACCAGCGAGAATTCCTCACTCAGGAAAAACGGCCGCGCGCCGAATAGTTCGGCGCTTTGCAATATGCTTTCACGCAGCATTTTGCGAGCTTTTGAGCCCAGTTTGCCATCGACGCTGGTTTCAGCCTCTGCAGCAATCGAATACCAGTCCGACTCGATACGAAACAACGCCAATCGGAATTGGGCGCGCGTTACGGGGTCGACAGGCATGAGGGGAGGATGCGGAAATCGTTCATCGAGGTACTCAACGATGACGCGCGAGTCGTACAAGGTCAGATCGCGGTCCACGAGCGTCGGGACTGTGTGGTAAGGATTAAGATCCATCAGGTCTTCCGGCAAATCCGGGCCCGGAACATTCGCGATCTCGATGTTGATGTTCTTCTCAGCCAATACCAGCCGAGTGCGATGACTATGAATATCAGTCGGTCGCGAGAACAGCGTCATTACTGATCGGCGATTGGCTACTACTGCCATTATTTTACGTCCTTCCATATCTGCTTCTTAAGCATCCGTGCGATGAGTAGGAAAAAGATGAGATAAATGATTACCCACTTGCCGAGGTCCACGCGGAACCCGCGTACAGGCTCCGCTATGTAGGCAAGAAAATTGACTGTGTCGCGGACAAATTCATCGTAATCCTCTGAATCCATCTTGCCAGCCGTTAGTTGTTCGAAACCTTCAAACGTCGTCGTAACTGAACCGTCTTTGTTCTCGTGCTTTACAAAATGTGCGGCCTGATATCCCTGCAACTCCCACAATACGTGGGGCATGCTGGTACCCGGAAGCACCAGGTTGTCCACGCCTGTGGGACTTTCTTCGTCGACGTAGAAACCCTTCAGGAAATTGTAAACGTAGTCCGCACCCTTGGCCCGCGCCATCAGAGACAGATCCGGTGGTGCCTTACCGAACCAGCGAGCGGCGGCAGCTGGCGGCATCGATACCTGAATGGTTTCAAACGTCTTCTCAGCGTTGAACATCAGGTTATCGACCAGCATTTCCTCAGACAGATCCAGATCCCTGCCGATAGTGTTGTAGCGAACGTAGCGTGCGGAGTGGCAACCTGAACAATAATTCATGAAATTTGCGGCGCCACGCTGCAAGGAGTTGACATTGTCAGGGTCGATGTCGGCCGCTGCCAGTTGAGCACCATCGCCGGAGGCGAATCCCTGGGTCGTCATGAAACAGGCGCTAACGAGCAACACCCTGGCGTATCGAAGCAAATTATCCATGGTAGACAACCCTCTCAGGAACGGGTTTCGTCTTGTCAATCGTCGTGTAGTACGGCATCAATATAAAGAATGAAAAATAGATGACGGCGAAAATTCGTGCTGCAAGAACATACACAGGCGCGGCAGGCATAGTCCCCAACCATCCCAGTACCAGGAAAGTCACTACAAATATCGACAGTGCCGATTTGTAGATCCATCCGCGGTAACGAATCGATTTGACTCTCGATCTGTCCAGCCACGGCAGGAACAACGGCAACAGCACGGACAAA
Source organism: Woeseiaceae bacterium (assembly GCA_022866645.1). GTDB lineage: Bacteria > Pseudomonadota > Gammaproteobacteria > Steroidobacterales > Woeseiaceae > UBA1847. Next base: position 1,970 of record JALHUQ010000433.1, read on the forward strand.
CCGAACAAAATAAATCCCCAGAGCTTGTCAGGTACAGCTCGCAAGATTGCGTAGAACGGCGTGAAATACCAAACCGGAGCGATGTGTTCCGGTGTCGCGGTCAGGTTTGCCGGTTCGAAATTCGCGTGCTCCAGGAAATAACCACCCATGTCCGGCGCAAAAAATACGACTGAACTGAAAATCATCAGGAAGACGATTATCGCGACCAGATCTTTCGACGTGTGGTAGGGATGGAACGCAATGCCGTCCAAAGGAACGCCATCGGCACCCTTGTTGTTCTTGATCTCGATGCCGTCGGGATTGTTTGAGCCAACTTCATGCAGCGCAACGATGTGCACGAAGATCAGTCCGATGAGAGCCAGTGGTAGCGCAATGACGTGCAATGCAAAAAATCGATTTAACGTGATGTCCGAAATGGAGTAATCGCCGCGAATGATTTCGACGAGCGCATCACCGACCCAAGGGATCGCGCCAAACAGCGAGATAATTACCTGAGCGCCCCAGTAGGACATCTGCCCCCATGGCAACAGGTAACCGGCGAATGCTTCCGCCATCAGCACCAGGAAAATCAACATGCCGATGATCCAGATCAATTCTCGCGGCTTCTTGTACGAACCGTAGAGCATCGCCCGGAACATGTGCAGATAGACAACGATGAAAAAGAATGAAGCGCCGGTTGAATGCATGTAGCGGATCAACCAACCCCATTCGACGTCTCGCATGATGTACTCAACCGACGCGAAGGCCTCATCCGCCGACGGTTTGTAATTCATGGTCAGGAATATGCCGGTAAACAGCTGAATAAAAAGCACCACGAACGCAAGCACACCAAATACATACCAAATGTTGAAATTCTTGGACGCGTAGTATTCAGTCGCGTGGTATTTCATCGTTGAGGTAAACGGGAAACGGTCGTCGATCCACTTCATGAATCCGCCCTGCGGCTTGCCGACTTCTGCTTCAATTCTCGCCATTACGCTGCTCCCGTATCCTGGCCGATTAAGATCAGGTCATCCCTGACGAATCGGTATGGTGGCACGCGCAGATTCGTCGGCGCCGGGACGCCCTTTAGAACCCGGCCGGCCAGGTCGAATTTGGAACCGTGGCAAGGGCAGAAAAATCCGCCACCCCAGTCCTCGGCGGGGCGCACATCAAAATCCTGCAGCGGCGCGCAGCCCAGATGAGTACAGGATCCTTCGACAATCAGGTATTCCGGCCGTATTGAACGTGTGCTGTTCGCAGCATAGGGCGGCTGCTGCTCCTCGACTTCGGAATTCGGATCCCTCAGGCGATCCGTATGCTCGCCAAGTAGTGACAACATCTCTTTCGTACGTCGCAAAACGAATACCAGTCTGCCACGCCATAACACGCGCAACATCTCGCCAGGCTGCAAGGACCCGATAGGCACCTCCACGGGCGCACCCAGCGCTTGCGCACGAGCGCTCGGCTTCAGTGAAGATATGAACGGAATAGCAACAAGGCCTGCTCCGGCTACGCCGGTAACTGCCGTTGCAACAGCAAGAAAATGACGCCTATTGCGATCAAGGTCGTCTTCGGTCATCAGGCACTCCCATACGCCGTATTAATGACGGCCTCTTTTTTTAGCGCTTTGTTGCTTAATATCGATACTGGTAGATTTGCAGCCGACTCGGTTTGCCGTCAGGATGACGGTATACCCGGGACTTGATGCGGAACCACGGCGCATTATACACGGGGGCGGCCGTTTGTGGCTAGCCGATAAAAATAGTCTGGACAGATCACAAGGGCATCGTTTGGCCGGATTGAAATCAGCGTTGGTTTTTTTATTTCAGTCGATTATCGTCGGTCTGGCGGTCGCTTTTGTTGTCGTTTTGGTCCGCCCTGAGCTCATGCCCGGGGTCACCGGTGAACATCGGCCTGCGAGTTATGCCGGCGCCGTCGACCGGAGTTCCGCTTCGGTCGCCAACATTTACACCAAACGTCTGGTTCAGGACAGTGATTCCGGCGCGGCGCAAGCCCGATTTCGAGTAGAAACAAGTTTTGCCTCGGCGGTTATCATCGACCCCGATGGTTTTCTGGTGACGAATTATCATGTCGTCGCCACCGCCGCTGAAATTCGAGTACAACTGAGCGACGGTCGTATTACAGAGCCTGCCATAGTCGGCGTTGACGCCGAAACGGATCTGGCGCTGCTAAAAGTCGATCTCGGCACCTTGCCGGCCATTCGCCTGGGCCGATCAGAAAATCTGCGTATCGGTGACGTCGTACTGGCTATCGGAAACCCTTACGGGCTGACGACTTCTGTTACTCAAGGCATCGTCAGTGCGACCGGCCGCGGCCTTTGAATCTCGTTACCTTCGAAAACTTCATCCAGACCGACGCAGCCATTAATGCCGGCAATTCGGGTGGAGCGTTGATCAACAGCTTTGGCGAGCTTGTCGGAATCAACACGGCCGTTCTCGCCCAGGATCTGGGGACCGAAGGCATCGGATTCGCTATCCCGGTCGATCTGGTACGCGGTGTGGTTGAACAAATCAAACAAAATGGCAGGGTGGTGCGAGGCTATATGGGCTTGCTGCCGGACGATCTAACGAATTCCGAGCGGGTCGCTTTTGGGATCGAAAGTGGCAACGGCATTCTGCTGACAGCGGTTTACGAGGGCGGGCCAGCTGCTGCGGCTGATTTGCGAATCGGCGACGTCATACTCGAAATGAACAGCGAACCGGTTTACTCGCAGCGCCAGGCGCTACTGATTTCAGCGAGCACGAGGCCCGGAGACAACGTCGATGTCATGGTCCTCAGGGATGGGGAGCGATTCACAACCACCGTGACAGCGGTCGAACGACCGGAAGATCCAAAGTAAGCGGTCAGACCACGCGACGTATTACTGCGCCGAGCTGGCCGAGTTTCTCCTCAATGCGCTCATAGCCGCGATCCACGTGATAAATCCGATCGACGAGCGTCTCGCCCTTCGCCGCCAGCCCAGCCAGTACGAGTCCAGCTGACGCCCGCAGGTCAGTCGCCATGACTGGCGCGGCAGTAAGCTTTCTTACGCCCGTGCATATCGCGGTATGTCCTTCAATTTTGATATCGGCGCCCATGCGCTGCATTTCCAGCAGGTGCTGAAAACGATTCTCGAATACCGTTTCCGTGACTGTGCCGACACCATTGGCGATGGCATTCAATGCACAGAACTGCGCCTGCATGTCGGTCGGAAATGCGGGATACGGAGCCGTTCGAATATTGACTGACTTGGGCCGCCTGCCACGCATGTCGATATCAATCCAGTCGTCGCCGGTCTCGATAGCGGCTCCCGCCTCTTTGAGTTTGATCAAGACCGCCTCCAGAATGTCCGGTGCGGTGCCGACCGCTCTGATGTGCCCGCCCGTCATCGCCGCTGCAACCAGATAAGTGCCGGTTTCGATGCGATCCGGCAATACCGAATATTCTGTGCCAGCAAGACTCGTTACGCCTTGAATGACCATCGTACTGCTGCCCGCACCCTCGATTTTTGCACCCATACCGGTCAGGAAATTGGCCAGATCCAGGACTTCAGGCTCCCGCGCTGCGTTTTCGAGGACGGTTTCTCCGTCGGCGAGAACAGCGGCCATAAGCAGGTTTTCAGTGCCGGTGACGGTCACCGTGTCGAATACGATATGTGCCCCTTTCAGGCGCTCCGCACGTGCCTTGATAAAACCATCCTCGACGATAATCTCGGCGCCCATCGCCTGCAGACCGGCAACATGCAAATTGACCGGTCGCGCGCCAATGGCGCAACCACCGGGCAGGGAGACGTCCGCTTCGCCGAACCTCGCCAGGAGTGGCCCAAGCACCAGGATCGACGCTCGCATGGTTTTGACGAGATCGTAGGGAGCCTCAAAGTTACTGACGTTGCCGGCATCGATTTCGACGCTCAGGTGGTCATCAACAGTGACCTGGACGCCCATCATCTGCAGCAACGACAGCATCGTGGTGACGTCCTTCAAATGCGGGACATTGCGAATCGTTACCTTTTCAGTGGCAAGCAAAGTGCCGGCCAAAATCGGCAGGGCGGCGTTCTTGGCGCCGGAAATCGTGACGTTTCCGGACAGCGTCGTACCACCGGTAATCAGTAATTTATCCAATGGCTTACGCTCCGCTCATCCTCTGATGCCACTCGTCCGGCGTCAGCGCCGTAATCGAGAGGGCATGGATTTCGTTGCCGACCAGCGTCCCGAGGCACTGGTAGACCAACTGATGGCGAGCGAGCAACCTTTTGCCATTAAATTCCTGGGCGACAACGAGAGCGCCGAAATGGGTGTTGTCGTCGCTGTCTACTTTGACGATCGCGTCGTCAAAACCGGCTTTGATCAACTGGCTAATTTCTGATGGATCCATAGTGTGAAATACAACGCGACTTTCGCAGAGACTGCAGGGGCGCGCGCAGTGTAACCGCAAAGCGCATCGCTACCCAACGCCCTTACTATGATTGTGTATTATCGCCTATCAAGGATTGTGTATTATAGCCGGCCCGCGGTACTCAGCTGGTTGAAAAAAACTGTGCCCACACATTGAAGATCGGTTAATACCATAACTCATGCTAGGTGATATTGAATTTTGGGACATCGGGCTGATCGTAGCCGGCCTGGTGGTCCTGATCTGGGGCGCGGACCGCTTTGTGCACGGCGCAGCGTCGTCTGCTCGCAACTTCGGCGTGCCGCCACTCATGATCGGCCTTACCATCGTTGCGTTCGCCACCTCCGCACCCGAACTTCTCATCTCGATAGTCGCGGCGTTTCGCGGCGAACCGGGTCTAGCCATCGGCAACGCCGTAGGCTCAAATATTGTCAACATCGGCCTGGTGCTCGGCGTTACGGCGTTGATACGACCCATACCTCTTGAATCGGCGACGCTGCGGCGGGAGATGCCGGCCCTCCTGGCGGTGTCGCTGTTGACAGTTTCACTGTTCCTCGACACTCGGCTCAGTCGAGCGGATGGTATTGTCATGCTGGCCGGCCTGGTCATCGTGATGTTTTGGCTGGTCCGACTGGGGACGCGTTCGTCCGCCAATGATCCGATCAAGATGGACTACGAGGCGGAGATTCCTGATAACGTCAGCACGAAGGCCGCCATATTCTGGATGGTGATCGGACTCGGTGCTTTGCTAATCGGTGCGGAATTGCTGGTCGATGGCTCTATCGGAATCGCCGAGACGCTGGGGGTTAGTGAGGTTGTTATTGGCATTACTGTTGTTGCTGTCGGAACCAGTTTGCCGGAGCTCGCTGTGACGCTGGTTAGCGCGCTCAGGGGCGAATATGGCCT